>JAQFVO010000644.1 GCA_027942505.1 Endozoicomonas sp.
CACATTCTCAAAGCGCCAGCCATTTTGCAGCTCCCCCCGGACCAACTCGCCGTTCAACGCCGGCAAAGCCCGGACCACCTGACGCCAGAGCAAGACATTACCGCTGTGCGTAAATAGCAATAGCGATACTGCCAACAGCAGCATAAGGGGCAGACCCGCCAAGGTGATTCTTTTGACCCGCCAGCGTGGTTTACTTTTTGCCGCGGTACTACTCATTCAGAGCCCCACATCATATATCCGGCCCTATGGAAAAGTGGATGCGAAAAGGTGAGTCCGGCTCACTGACGGCAAAGGCAAAATCCAGTTTTAGCGGCCCCAGTGGGGTGATCCAGCGCAGACCGGGGCCGACGCCGGTTTTCCAGCCAACGGTATTGCTGTGATAGTCGTCAGTGACGGTGCCACTATCGACAAAAAAAGCGATCTGCCAGTTGGGATAAAACTCGTAGGTGTACTCGATGCTAGCCACACTGAGATAGCGACCACCAACCAACTGACCACTGCTGTTACGAGGGGATATGCTGTCAAAATCGTAGCCCCGCACGGTCTGGTCACCACCGGCAAAGAAGCGCACGGAGGGCGGCACATTGGCAATATCATCGACCCAGAGCCCCCCCTGTTCGAGCCGGCTGATAAAGCGATGACGGCCATAGAATGATGACAACCACTTGGCACGCCCCCACAGACGCAGAAAGTTGGCATTGGCGAGCAACGCCTTGGCTGAACCCTCCAGATTTACACTGTAGAAACTGCCGGATTTGGGATTGGTGGGGCTGCCGGTAACAGTCCGCCGGTCGAAGGCCACCCCCGGAACCAACAGCGTGGTGCTGTCACTCTGCCCACCCTGGGTAAAATTTTCGTAATCCATCCGCAGGAAAAAGTTCTGGTTCCAGTTCCCGGGTCGCTTTTTCCAGCGATTAACAGACGCCGAAATCAGGTGACTGTCCGTGTCCAGGTTAGAAATGTCCTGATAGCCACCATCCAGGCTGTAATACTCCAGCAGTGGATTACCATAGGGAATTCTGTAGCGGCCGGTAAGTTCATTAACAGCGTCCGACAGTTTCATGTCGCTTTTGAAGCTGTGGCCCTTCTCTCCAAGCCAGTGGTTAACTGCGCTTGTTGTCAGCCGCGGGCCTTCGTCGGTGGAATAGCCAATACCGACATCGATGGCCCAGTGAGTTTTGGGAATAACACGGATAAAAATGGGCACCTCGTCGCCCTGCGCCAGATCTTTGCGCGGTCGTACATCAATAGAGCGAAAATAACCGGTGGCCGAAAAATCGACGCTCAGCTGGCTGACCTTTTGTGAACTGTACGGCTCGCCCTGAGTAAAATTGATCATGGTAGCGAGCAGCTTCTGGGTGGGCTGCGTCACCAGGGCGTCATAAACGACCGGGCCAAAGGCAAAGCGCCGGCCTGAGTCCATGGTCAGCACAATATCCGCCGCACGCTGCTCCGGGTAGACCTTCACCTGATGAACCACCAGCCGGGCATCAAAATACCCGCGGGTTGACGCCAGATCATTGAGGCGTGTTTTCAGCGTCTCATAATCACCGTCGTTGAGCACTTTACCCACTTTTACCGGGCTTTTTTGCCGCAGCTGTTGAAACGCCGGATCGTTCCGGGCATCACCGTCGAGATTAATTTGCAGTTCGCGAATCCGCACCGGCTCTCCGGGAGCAACGCTGACGGTCACCTGTGCAGGCCGCTTCCTGGTGCGCTGCAAAGTGATGACCGGCTGGTAATATCCCAACGCCCGCAGCGATTTCTCCACGGCCAGGGTGATTTCCAGTCGGTACAGATCAAATTGCCCGGCATCGATGGCCGGCAGGCTATCGAGGTACAGCGTGACATTTTCGCGCAGGCTGTCACTGATCCCAGTAACGTTGTAAGTCAGCGACTTGGCCGCCAGTGCAACAACCGGGAACAGCATCAGAACAAACAGCACCAGACAACGTCGAATTGCTGGCATTAACAGTAAATTGGTGATCAAGGTAATGGTCTGAACACGTTAATTAATTGTGGCGGCAGTCCCGCATAATAAAACGTTTAAACCGAGCCTGCAGTGGTTAAATTACTATTTCGGCAGCGGACAATACCATAAGGAGTTGTCTTTAAATAATTTCCGCATTTCAAGACGCTACCCGCTCCCCGCAAAGGCCGAACCGTTTGTGCTTTTGCGGGCAGCGGGTGGCGGGTGGCGTCCCTGGAAATGTGGAAATTATTTCAGGACAATTCCCAAGAGCAACTCACCTACTTGCAACAAGCCGCACAAAAATCTAAAATCCCGCCTCTTGTGTGTCCCGGTCTGTGCGCCAGGGGCTGCAAACACTGGCGATGGTGGCTGAATCAATGATTTGGCTGCATGGTCAATGTGGCAATCGGTAAACGTTCGCGTTTGCCATCTCCTTGCCTTACTGCACGACAAATCTTACCGGTGTAAAACCCAAAGACAAGAAATGCAGGAGGCTATTTAACCCGTAAGGAGCAAATAATGCGTCATTACGAAATCGTTTTCCTGGTCCACCCTGACCAGAGCGAACAAGTACCGGCCATGGTTGAGCGTTACACCCGCACAATCATTGAAAATGGCGGCAAGGTACACCGTCTTGAAGATTGGGGCCGTCGCCAGCTGGCTTACCCGATCAACAAGATCCACAAGGCTCACTATGTTCTGATGAACATTGAGTGCGGCAACGAAACTCTGGATGAGCTGACCGAGAACTTCCGCTACAACGACGCCGTCATTCGCAACATGGTCATTCGTCGTGATGAAGCCATCACCGAAGCGTCCATCATGCTGCAGGCTGAAGAGAAGCGTGACCGTCGTGACGACCGTCGCGATGAGCGCCGCGATGAGCGCGCCAGCGATGACGCCGACGAAGCCGTTGAAGACGAAGTCGAAGAGTCTGAAGAGTAATACCGGTTTTCCGGTACTGCGTTCTAACGGTTCTTTACCACACCAGCATTAATTCCAGGAGGCGTTGCCATGGCACGTTTTTTCCGTCGCAGAAAGTTCTGCCGCTTTACCGCTGAAGGCGTGAAAGAGATCGATTACAAAGATCTGAACACCCTCAAAGCGTACATCTCCGAAACCGGCAAGATCGTTCCCAGCCGTATCACCGGTACCAAGGCTCGTTACCAGCGTCAGCTGGCGACGGCGATCAAGCGCGCTCGTTACGTGGCCCTGCTGCCATATACCGATCGTCACTGAGAAATTCACAGGGTATAGCTGATGCGTGCACTGGCAGAACTGGCAATGCGTGGCCCAAGACAGGCGATCGCCCTGGCTACCGTATTTGCCTGTATTCCCATGCTGTTCTGGGTGAGCGCAGCCATCATTGGCCTGGTCGTACTGCGACGCGGGGTCGGTGAAGGGCTGAAGATTTTCGCCTGGGCCGCCCTGCCCGCCATTGCCTGGGCAGGCATGGGACAGTTCTCCAGCATTATCGGATTGACCATCACCGCGGTTCTGGCCCTGGTGTTGCGACAAACGGTTTCCTGGCCAAAAACACTACTGGCGCTGTTACCTGCCGGGGCCATTATCGCCCTGACGCTGGCACAGCTGGCTCCACAACAGATCGCCCTGGTCAGCGAACTGGTCATCACCTTCGTGCGTGATTACCTGTCGCAGGCCGGGCAGAATCCGGACGACTTGGTAGAGGCCATGAAACCGCTGGTGCAGTACGGTGTTATTGGCGTTGTGACCTGGTTCAACCTGATCAGCTGCATTCTCGGGCTGGTGCTGGCCAGATCCT
The DNA here is from genome assembly GCA_027942505.1 of Endozoicomonas sp. GTDB lineage: Bacteria > Pseudomonadota > Gammaproteobacteria > Pseudomonadales > Endozoicomonadaceae > Endozoicomonas. The sequence continues at coordinate 3,756 of JAQFVO010000644.1, forward strand.
GGCAGTCACAACTGTACAACCCGGGTGGATTCCGTGACGAGTTTCACCGCATCCGCCTGCCGGTCGCCGTAGCCCTGGGGTTATTGGCGTTCACCGTGCTTGCTGCCACCTTTGTGCCTTTTCTGCTGGTGCTGGTGCCTGCGGCCACGCTGCCACTACTGTTGGCTGGCCTGTCGCTGGTCCATGCACTGGTCCGACTGCGCAAACTGGGCAACTTCTGGCTGACGGGGTTGTACATCCTGTTGATACTGGTCACGCAACTGGCTTACCCGGTCATTGTTTTAACTGCATGCCTGGACAGCGTGTTTGATTTGCGCACCCGCGCGGCAAACCGTCTGCACCGGGGATGACAGGTACTCGATAGAGGCTTAACGAAATGGAAGTGATCCTGCTCGAAAAAATTGCCAAGCTTGGCAAGCTGGGCGACAAGGTCACCGTTAAAAACGGTTATGGCCGTAACTTTCTGCTTCCTTTTGGCAAGGCACTGCCTGCCACTGAAGCGAATCTGGCTACCTTCGAAGCGCGTCGCGCCGAGTTGGAAAGTGCTGCCAACACACAGCTGAGCAACGCCCACAAGCGCGCTGGCGAAATGGCTGAGATCGAACTGACCCTGACCGCCAAAGCCGGCGACGAAGGTAAGCTGTTCGGTTCCATCGGCGCCCGTGACCTTGCGGAAGCCATCACCTCTGCCGGTGTTGCTGTTGCCAAGAGCGAAATCCGTCTGCCAGAAGGCCCGATCCGTGCCGTTGGTGAGTACGACGTTGGCATCCAGCTGCACTCTGATGTTGCTGCCACCATCAAGGTGTTTATCGAAGCGGAATAATCTGCCCGATACAGCGAACATCATAAAACCCGGAGTTCAGATGAGCTGCCGGGTTTTTTTGTATCCTGATTATCTGCCAGACGTTGCCAGAATCCTGTCAGCAGTGTTGCCGTTAAGCCCGGCTCTCAAGGTAGAAGGCGTAATAATGAGGGGTGTCGCAAAAAGCAAAAAAGCGTTGAACCACAAAGACACCAAGACACAAAGGAAGCCTTTTTTGTCTGCCGGGCGTAGCCCGGGCATGCCCGGAAAAAACTTTGTGTCTCTGTGTCTTTGTGGTTCCCTTCTTTTCAGGGGCTTTTGCAACGCCCTCGAAGGCCGGAATCCGTGGCTCGCAGTGGGCTCCTGCCGTCAAGGTTGTGGCAAAAAGTCAAAGTACCCCAGTTGAGCTACCCTGTCATCACAATCCCCTCTACTAATAAAGGCCGAAACAGAATGAACCAGAACATCCCGTCAACACTGGTTGCTCTTATTCCTCTGTTATCCGGGTCTATCAACGATGGCTATAACCGAATGATAAAAACAATAATCTTGTGCAGTGCAGCCGCTTCAGGAGATACAGACACCGTCAATGCCCTGCTTGCCAGACACCCTCGACTTATTAATCACCCCGATGAAGATGGCCAGACGGCGCTGCACAATGCTGCCTGCGCCGGGCACAATGATACTGTCACGTCACTGCTGGCCCTGGGAGCAGACGTTAATCGCCAAACCCATCGCCGACAGGAAACCCCCTTGCATCTTGCCGTAAAAAACCAGTGGCTGGACGTTGTCTCCACATTGCTGGATCACAACGCTAAAGTTGATTGCCCGAACCGGAGTGGAAGAACGCCTCTGACGTACGCCTGTTTCATACTGCACCGATCAGGGAGCCAGGGTTCAAAGACAATCATTGCCCGGCTTATGCAAGCCGGGGCCGACATCAACCTGAAAACCTCCGGGAGTCGCCCGATCATCTACCACGCGGTTCGGCGGAACAACCCGAACCTTGTGAAGTACCTGATCAGCATCGGAGCAAACCCGAACCAGTGGGATTGGAGTAGGCATACACCCTGGAGTAGGAAAACACCAATGCATGTAGCCGCCACTAATGGCAACAATGTGATTGTCAAGGCACTGGTCGCCGGTGGTGGTGACCCCGATGGCTTCAACATGATTGACCTACCCGAAGAGAACGTGTCCAATCATAATGTTTGCCCCCCCATCAGCCTGGCCATTGTCAAGAACCACTGCAGCACGGTGCGCACTCTGGCAGAGTGCGGAGCCAACCTGCATCTTGACGTCAAGTTCAGTGAGGCAATCAAGAAGGTGGTATTTCCATGGCGGCTTGACAAGGACGACTCCGATCACACTTGTGGTCGGTGGCCTCCCCTTCATCAGATGTTCGAAAGCCGAATGTCACCTCTTCGGTTCTGCGTATTAACTGAAAAAGCCGATATCATCCGCATTTTGCTGCAAAAAGGTCACTACTCACAGATCGAACTGGCTGACATGGAGGACCTGGCCCAGCACCATAATCTGGACAAAAGCACAGAGGCAATTGACAACCACCGTGATTATATCCCCCCTGTCAGCCTGAAGGTGCTCTGTGGGCGCACCATAAAAAAACTGGTTGTCGAACAAAACGCCAACACAAAAAAAGCCATTACTCAACTGCCCATTCCCACCACGTTGCACCGATTCTTGCAGTGGCACATCTGACTGGCACAAAAGTTGGGGAACAATTTGACCATGTCAGGACTCAAAGTCCCAGATTCGCAACACAAATTGAATCCGTGCAAAGGAGCTGCCCCTTCATACGAGGCTTAATAATG
>JAQFVO010000660.1 GCA_027942505.1 Endozoicomonas sp.
GCTCGGCCTTGAAAAACGGTTGGCTGAATGGCCTGTTCGTTGGATAGGAATTGTGTGTTCAGCGGGAATGGCTGGCGGATAAGGAGTACCGTATCGATCCTTATACGGAACCAGGACTTCGACGTTACAGGTGTCAGCAATGGGGGGGGCGGCTAGGTGTAATTACAGACGTAACTAGTAAGCCTCCACCCAGGACCTACTGGAAGCATGAGGTGAATATCAGAGATGGTGATTCGGTATTGTTAAAGTATCAACAGGATATATTTAAGGGATTTATTGGTACCGCAGTCAAGATGCAATGCGTATCAATCTATCTGCTTGATTGTGATCCTACTCACCCCCGGGTTCAAGAAGCTGCGTTACGGGCTTGCTGGACACGGGACAGGACGGTTTGCGTGGTCATGGATGAACCCCCCCATTTAAAAGACCGTATTGACAGTTTTCAATCGGACATTTTGCTAAAAGACCTCTTTTCCCCCGAAGATATGTCAGCCTTGGCGTGTGAGGGGTTTTATTTGCATAATGGAACGATCCGTTGTTCCGGTTGTCATTACCAGAAAAACAGAAAACAGCTGCTATCAGTGATGAGTGCCAGAGCGAGCGGACGGCTTAGTCGGATCAAGAGGGTATTCTCATCAACAGTCTGCCCGGTCAGAAAAGTGGTTCTGGCGGATCATGAAAATCCACGTTGTGACAACTTCTCTAGCGGCAAGGGTAAAAAAACATTTCTTACCATCAACGGTGAAGAGTTGGGGCATTACTCTTTGTACATGCACAACGATTTGAGTAAGTTGATCGTTCCCTATTATCCCGTTCCGCCGCGGGAGATTTACAATAGTGCCAACTCAAAAAAACACAGAAATCTTGCCAAAAATCAGGCTTTTTACCCCAAATCCTCCAGCCGCAGAATGAGAGAGTCGATCGACCTGTCAGAGTCAATCAACCTGTTTACGACAACTGTCCCCCGATCGGAATTTTTTACCCAAGGGGATTTGCTCGCACTCACTGTTATCAGAGATGCCTTCGTTATCTTAAGGACTAACTACCAGGAACTGAAGGATCGCGTCACCGCATACACCGGGAATGCAAAATTTCAGATGGCTGATCTGGCGGCTCTTCAGGAACAGTTTCAGGAGGGGTCGGGGCTGGAAAAATTAATGGGCAAGGATGTTGAGAACTGTCTTTGTGACCTGTTCGCCAAGACATTCAGGGCCAGTTATCTGATAGCCCGCGACCAGGGGGCGCAAAGGCAGGACGTTGTTGCTGCCTGCCGGGCAACACTGGAGCCACTGCTTGACAAACTACTGGCCCTGATTGACCAGTGTGGTGGGCATGTAGCCAGCAAAGGTTTTGTCTGCCTGACTCTCGATCCGTGCCAACCAATACCGGCAGTCTATTTCAAATACGATGAACCAGGCGCCGTGATCAAAGGGATAACTGGTCCTGTGAACCGTGATGAACTGTCTCAGGTACGAGCTCAATGGATGCTAGCGGGGATCGAGTTTACCGGGGTCATTTCTGAAGAGCTTTTGCAGCCTTTATTAGAAATATTCCATCCCGGGGAGTTCAGTGAGGATGTTTTGCGCAAAATCTTCTGTGCACCGCAGAACTTGCTTGACCTCTTCACAGACTCTGGGAGGCTGTGCAAGGATAAATAACCCTGCGCAGCAACTGCTCATCTCTGGCAGCTCAGTGGATTATTACAGATACATGATCTGCGGCTTGAGCTCGAAACCGTTTATGGGAAAGTCACTAATAATAAAATCATCTTCCCCATGCGAAAGATATTTAAGCTGCAGGCGTTGTCCGATCATATGTGGGAAAAGCTTTTGCTGTAGATCTCGACCATCGTCAGTTGACTGAGGAACAGACGCCAATCCCGACACCGCCGATTAGCCAGCGCATGACTATTCAAACATAATGCAGTCGAACGGCATTCAATCTGTGCACAGTTGAATAAGGCAATAAAATGCAGATCAACCAAGATAATCAAAGATTAC
>JAQFVO010000663.1 GCA_027942505.1 Endozoicomonas sp.
CATTGATGACAGGTTTGGTGTGATGTTTTTCAAGGATGTACGTTCCCCTCGTTACTGGCAACCGTCCATAACTCGGGGTTCGGATGCCAGACCTTACCCGATGAAGGAGTTTCACCTTCGATCTTTTGCCGATTTATCCCGGCGAACTGAGTGTCCTGTTTTTTCTTTCCGGCAGGATTTGCTGATCGGGCCAGCCGGCACATATCAGCCATTTTGTTCTTCACCAGTTTCACTTGGCTGTTGGGAAAAATGCGGTAAATTTTCCGGTATATCTAACCTGTTGATACTGCTGCAGGCGTCCACATCAGTAGGATTATTATCATTTCTCTTGAAGGCTCCGCCAGGCATGACTGACAGGCCTTCAGGTTGGATATACGGAGAGTGATATTCGATTGCCTGCAGGCTCTTGCCCAACTCATGGGTTTTTGCCAAGACTCTCAGACTGCCAATGTCATCGCTTGAATATTTGCCGCTCATCATGAGTATGCCAATGATTTCGGTTTTTTCAGTGCACACGCTGTACTTTAATGGCTCCATGGTTCCTTTAAGTTCTGGATGATTTATTCCAAACTTGCCGTAAAGTTGCACTTTCCTTTTTTCACTGATTTTTTTGAAGGTTGGGCAGTTGAGTAAATGCTCGATATCTTCTTCGATATCGTGATTGCTTTCCAGTTCGAACATGTTTTCCAGTTCGATCATGTTTCCCGGGTCGAACATGTTTTCCAGTTCGATCATGTTTTCCGGGTCGATCATGTTTTCCGGGGCGATCATGTTTCCCGGGGCGATCATGTTTCCCGGGTCGATCATGTTTTCCGGGGCGATCGTGTTTCCCGGGTCGATCATGTTTTCCGGGGCGATCATGTTTTCCGGGGCGATCATGTTTCCCGGGTCTACCGGTTCTACAGGATTACGCAAGAAATGAATCCAACTGAGATGTTTTCCTCTGGATTTCAGGCCTTCATCATCACTGGAATCATTGTCGTCAGAACTGCTTTGCGTATCGCTATCACCATCGTCTACCTGTAAAGGCCCTTGATCTAGCTTTTTTTTAGCAATTTTTTCCGAGACCAATTCCGAAATAACCTCTTTAAGAGCTTCCCTGAATTTCACTGGGAGCTTTAAATCAGCACCCGACTTCACCAGTTCTGAGACAACATCACAGTGATCGTTGATGATGGCAAAGCCAATAGGTGGAAAGTGGTTGATTTCAGGCTTCCTCATGCACGATGTTGTGCTCACACGAAAGCCATCAGGGTCGGCACCGCCAGCCAGTAATGCCTTGACAGTTCTCAGTTTTCCGTCAGTTGCTGCGCGGTGCAGAGGCGTACGAAACTCACGTTCAGCTAATACGTTTGGATCAGCCCCAGCATTCAGCAACAAACGGATAATATCTGGGTTGTTATGGGCGGCAGCCACATGCAGAGGTTGTTCGCCTTCGTAGCCTTCCCTGTCAATCTGTGCACCTGCCCTCAACAAAATCTGAACGATCTCAGTATCTTTCTGTATGCATGCGCCATGAAGTGGTCCATAGTTGCCCCCTCCATCCTGATAGCCCTCAGGATCGCATTTCTTGTCCAGCAGTGCTTGCAACGCTTTTGGACGCCCCAGGCGTACCGCCAAATCTAACGGAGTATGATCAAGGTACGATGCTTCCCGATCGGCTTCCAGTTCAATCAGTCTGTTGATAGTTTCAACATGTCCATCCGGGTGTCCACCGGCAACGGCAGAATGCAATGCAGTCCCTGTTTCATGTTTTACTGAATCAATAATTTTTGGATTTCGTTTGATCAGGGCTGAGCAGGCTTCGGTATTCCCTGCACTTGCGGCTTGGTGCAGTTCGATTAGCGCAGGGTCTGGGGGACCCGGCTGCACATACTCAGGGCCGTAATAAAACCGATAAACACTAAACATGGCTATAAGAAGCTCCAGTGAAACAAGAATACGTTCACAAACCTTTTGCAAGGATGCTCAGTCATGCTGACAAGCTGAAACGTTGCAGCCGGGATAGTAGACTAAACAGGGATTTTGACCATCAGAAATAGCTGGGGTCGGCAGCCCCACATTCCAGGGAAAAGTTGTCACAATGGCTTTCGGATGGAACCACGAAGGACACAAATGTTCATGACCGAATTTTCGGTCACCCCGCACAATGAAAATTAGGTTCTGCCACAATCACCACGGTGCAG
>JAQFVO010001239.1 GCA_027942505.1 Endozoicomonas sp.
TATAGTCTGACTGGTCTGCCATCAGGAATAACATGGGTCGATGACGGCATTAACCGACAATCAGCATTAAATCCGAATTTATATTGGGTAACTCCGCATACGCTCATTACCTTTTCCGCCGATGCTAGCGTGAAACCCGGTTCATACCAATTTACCATGCGTTTTATGCACCCTGATGACCAGTCAAACTATATTGACCTTGACCAGTGGCTTACGGTGGATAAGTGATACCACTCACTTCCTGCCCTATAACCAGGTGGTTATAGGGCAGGGAGCCAACGTGTTGCGCCCTGTCGCGGTGACGGGCTTATGGAGGAATTTTTATTCAGCAGGTAATCTACTGCCATTAACATTTAAAAAGTTGATAAGCAGTCTGTAACCCTCATTTAAACAAGATATCTTTTTTCTGGTTGGTAAATTTAATTACCGTAAAGAGTTGTCTGTGGACATTAATCACCTGCTCCCCGCTTCAGGAAATTAAAGACCGAACTACAAAAAACAGAAAGAAGAGCTTTTCTTTTTCTTTGTGACCTTTTGTCGTGTTATCCCAATACACTGGACATCCTGTTTTCTTATACAAATCCCTTGGTGAATAATCGTTGACAATAATGGGGCGGGTTGCAGAAAAAAGTATGATGTCTATATTCTTCCAGCCCCACCCGGGCTGTTCCGGCCTTGTGGTGGGTCAGCAATTACTATCCCATTGATGAGATCCAGCCAATGAACATAATCAGCAATACTTCTTCAGCTACAAGTTTGAACGCCCAGCAATTTAATAATGACCCTATATCAGAAGCATTTTCCATAGGGAGAAAAATAAAAGAACCCACTCTCCAACAAACAGACAACATTACATCACAGTTGTCCGATATGTTTGCATCTGATTTTTCAATCAGTAATAAAAGCATTACCAAAAGACTGACTGACAGGATGCCCGAGACAACCACACCAACAATTACGATTATGGATTCAGGAGAATCACTCGATATAAGAACGGCATGGGGAGAAATTGAACATTACCTTAATCATTTAATTGGATTATCACCTGAACACTTGCAGGAGGCACAACATAACCTGCAAGAATTGACAGTGAATAAATTTGGGTGTGGTTCCCTTGGAACGACGCTTTGACCAAGAAAATCACGAGGTTGAGCCACAAGAAGATAGGAAAC
>JAQFVO010000712.1 GCA_027942505.1 Endozoicomonas sp.
AAACCAATCTGGACGATGGAAAACAGCTTCAGTTCCACCGCTTCCGACAAATCCGGTGCTGACCAGCCCAGCCAGCGGGCAACAATCAGGGCGGTAAATACCAGCATCACAATGGGTCGCCAGGAACGTTGTAACCAGCCATCGCCGTGTGCTTCTGCCTTGATCACGCCGGCCCGTTGTGCCAGTTCATCCAGCTCACCGTTAACGGCCATATCCACCAGTTGGTTTTTGGCTTTTGCCGCCTGGTCGGGATCACGAATGAGCCGTTCAACGACCTTGCCCAGCAGAGGGATGGCCGCTACCCAGCTCATTGGATTGTCTCCAGCCAGTGTTCAACGACAAAGTTCGGGCAGGTTTTGTAAGGCGTGAAATAGTAATGGCCAACCACTCGGGCCGCCGGATAACGAACCTGCAAAACCTCGATCAGCATTTCCAGCACCAGCCATTGTTCAGGCGTGAAGTTGTCCTCTGGATCACCATTTTCAGCCATTCCACCGACCAGACAGATACCGATGGACTCATGGTTATGACCACGGACGTGAGCACCTTGGGACTGTGCATGGCGGCCATGTTGAATCTTGCCATCACGCTCAATCACCCAGTGATAGCCGATATCTGACCAGCTATTGTCGTCCACATGCCAGCGCCGGATATGCTCGGCGGTAATCTCCTGATCTGCCCGGGTGGCCGAACAGTGGATGACGAGGTAGTTGGTGTCCGTCCTTGGAATCATGGCCTCACTCGATTATGTGCGGAAAAAATAAGCAACCAGGCCAATCAGCGCAGACATCACGATCCAGCCAAACCGTTCGATGCTGCCAATGACCACGCCACGGGAACTGCCCTGAAGCTCCAGCGTTCTGATCCGTTTTTCAAGGTCACTGAGTTTGCTGTCCACCTGGTTCATGTTGTCGTGCTGATGGGAAATCCGTTCCTTGATACGGGCCAGCTGGGAAATGGCCTCGCTCAGTTTGTCCAGCTTGACGTCAATGCGATCGAGCCGGTCTGAAAGGTCGGGCATGAGCATCCTGTACAGGGGGAAAATCGGGGGCAATAAAAAACCCCACGCCGCTCTTAATGAAGATCAGGGTGAGGTTTTTGAGTGTTCTTAAAAACTACCTGATTTTGTTCTCATTAGCAATTGTTGCTCAACAACGGCTCATCATCGACCGTTGGCTCCCGACCATATCGGAGTCGATGCAGTGTCTTGGCGACCGGAATCAACACCGTTCGATCCAATTGTCGGTCACAAACCGTCCAGTATTGTTCGTGCCAGGGCTGAAAATCCCGTTGCCAGTTACCTCGATGGATTTTGCCGCGCTTGATGATCTGGCTCACCGGGTACAAGTGTCGTTCATTCTCCGCATAACTGCGATAATCCAGCACGGTATAGGCCACCACGTCTCGAATCTTGTGCCGGGTTGCCTGACGGTAATCGCGCTCCATACTGTCCAAACGACAATTCACGTCTTGTTCCAGCCACTGGAAAAACCGCCCCTGTTCAGGAAGGGTATGCTCCGTTTGTGGTCCGTACGCCCATTTCGCCCAGGAGCAATACGGCTCTGCCAGGCTCTCCACGGTTGCAATGACCAGGCCTGCCTCCACCGCATTGCAGACCTGCTGGTTATTATTCGGTTTTTTCGACGCGCCTTCCCGCCAAAACGCTTTCGGATTCAGGCCGGTACTGTTGCCCATCAGGTGCAATGCGTATGCGTCGTGTATTACCTGTCTTGCCGAGCGCAGTTTCATAGTGATCCTCCATATCGGGCAATGAGCACAGCCTCAGCACGACCATTGTCTTTTTTGCGATGGACATCCGCGTTTGGGTAAAGATCGAGAACCCTGCCTCGGGATGCGTCTTTTTCGGCTCGTAAAAGGCCGGCAGCGCGTTTCCATGACTGGGGTGCTACGTAGGTAACGGGCAATCCCATGACGGCGATAGCAGCCTCTACAGCGCCATAGGATCGGCCGAAGTTGAACATGGAGACAACACCTTGCCCCGGTCTTGCCCCGACTCTCTCCAGGTAGACCATGTCCACCTGCTGCCTGGAATAGTCGCCCATGATTTTCATCAGACCATGGCCGCTGACTTTTTTCTTATTGCCTTCAGGGATCACCGGCATATCTGCCAACCGGATCAGTTCCTTGGTTTCGCTGTCCAGAACCGCTATACCTCCCATCAGTCCCGGGTCTATTCCTATGATTATTCTCATTACTTTTCTTCTCTTTCTTAATCTTTTAAATTGTTTAAAAACCTCCCGCCCTCGTGTTTTCGCCATGCTTCCCTTGCCCCTCCCCCTTTACCTCCGCTCTCCTAAAGGAGAGAGCGGGGTGGGGGGTGTGGGTCGGCTAAAGGCATCAACTTGCCCGGAGGCCTGAAAAACAAAGGGCTGTAGGGTAGTAGAGGGGGCTGAAATTCAAGGTCAGTAAAAAAACACCAGTAGGGGGTGTTATTTTGATCAAAATTTGACCGATTGAGTCAGTCATTTTTAATTGCCTCCTGCCCCTTTTCAGTGACTGTTACGAAAGGCGCATCAACCGCTAAAAAGCCCCGGTGAATCATCGTATCGATGGTTCTGCGCCAGTGCTTGGAACAGATAAAACCCTGCTCATAGCAATCATCCTTGAGGTTTTGCAGCTCTATCCGGGCATTCAATGGATCACGACCGCTCTTGTGCAGCGTCTCCTGTGCGTTTTCAATCAGGCTATTCAGGGTTTCAATAATTTTGACCTGACGCTCTCCAATACGGTTTTCAGGGGCATTTCTGGCTTTAAGTCCGTCTGCCATATTCGGGTCATAATGCTTTAAAAGACAGCTGTATTGAGGCTCCCCTTCTTCGTCCACAAACGGCAAGCGGACAGGGTTAAAAAGGAACTTGATCGGTTCTGGCTCATCAGCATCCTTCATTTTTCTTGCAGTTATTGTTATCTCGTCGTTCGATTTCACCACCATATACTTGGCATCCAGTGCGCCTTTGAGCGCACTATTCCCACGCGCCCGATCCTTACTGCCAACACTGGTATGGTGCACGATCAGTACGTTGCAGGAGTATTTGGCCCGGAGCAGTTGGTCGATGTGATTGATGAAGGTATTCATCTCCCGGGTGGCATTCTCATCAGCAGGACCGAAGTTCCTGGCCAGGGTATCAATGACAATCATGGACGGAATTACGCCACCAGTTTCCTCGACGATTTCCTCAATACTGGCGCTGACCAGGCGGGCATTCCCCAGATCGGTGAGAGACGCGGCGCTCTGGCTAATGTAGATCGGCGCATTGCGAAGGTTGTAACCGTACGACACCTGCCAGGCCATCAGGCGACGGGAGAGACCGTTAAAACCTTCCCCGGCGATATAGAATACCGGTCCCGGACGTTTGACCGGCTTGCCGTGCCAGTCCTTGCCGGTGGCCACGCAGCAGGCCAGATCGATGGCCGAAAAGGACTTGCCGCAAGCCGGCTCACCAAACATCAACGACAGACTGTCCATTTCCAGAAAGCCTTTGATCAGCCAGTTAATGGGTTTTACCCCCTTGACCAGTTCTTTCACATGGCTGAAGGCAAACTTTGGCGGGTTATCGGGCAGTGGCTCAACAAGAATTGACGTACCGGGATTATTGATGTTGTGGGTGCGGACGATGCTGGCAATGGTGGTGTTCAGTTCAGCATCGGACAGCGGTGGTGTATTGGACTGGTTCCATTGGTCGAGAATGGCTTTGACTTCCCGCAGCGAATGGTTCTGGTGCAACAGTCCACAAACCAGCAACAGCCACCGGCCGGTCATCCAGCCGCACAGTACTCGGCACCACCGTGGGGACAGAAGTAAACGACCATCGCTCGACAAGAGGGGGGCTTGCCCCCTGCATCTGGGGAAGCACGTTATGTTTTTCAATAAGATCGGCACCTACGCCCGCAAGGTAGATTTGGCCCGCTTTCGGAAAAAACAGCTGCCCAAGGCCGTACGGAAGGAAAAGCGCAAGGCACGAAGATTGGCCAGAAGACTTAACCGGACATAAGTCGGGGTAATGGTTATGAACATTCCAGAACCGGAAAACAGCACCATCAAGGCCATCGTCCGCCATTACGAGGACTGTCAAGACGACGGCTTTCGTGCACACCTTGGCGCCTCGCTGATCGGCAGACCCTGCGACCGGGCGCTGTGGTACACCTTTCGCTGGTGTACGACGGTCAGGCACAGCGGCCAACTGTTGCGACTGTTCCAGACCGGCCATCTGGCCGAAGAGCGGTTTGTGGCTGATTTACGCAACGTGGGCATCACCGTCTTCGAAACCGATCCGGCCACCGGCAAGCAATTTAGAGTCTCAGCCTGCAATGGGCATTTCGGCGGCTCCCTTGACGGGGTGGGGCAGGGCTTTATGGAAGCCCCCAAAACCTGGCACCTGATCGAGATGAAAACCCACAATGAGAAGTCGTTCAATAACCTGGTGAAAAAAGGCGTACAGGAAGCCAAGCCCGAGCACTTCATCCAGATGCAGGTCTATATGTACCTGGCCGATCCAAAGCTGACCCGAGCCTTTTATATCGCCGTGAATAAAAATACCGACGAGCTGTATGGTGAGCGGGTCCGGCTTGATCCGGCGATTAGCAGGGCAACCGTTGACAAGGCAGGCTGCATTATTGCCAGTGACCGGCCTCTGGGCAAGATCAGTGAAGACCCCAGCTGGTACCTGTGCAAATTCTGCGACCACCACGCCATCTGTCACGGGCAAACAGCCCCGGCGGTGAATTGCCGCACCTGCCTGCACAGCACCCCTATTGAGGACGGTGAATGGAGTTGCGCTCGCCACGATATGGAAATCCCGGAGTCCGTTCAAAAATCAGGCTGTGACTCACACCTCTATAACCCCTACCTGCTGGAGCAGTTCGCTGAGCCTGTGGACAGTGGCGAGTACTGGATACGTTATCGCCTGAAATCAGCGGGTGAGGACTTTATCATCGGCGACCAGCCCGGCCAGTGGTCGTCCAGAGAGATCAACGTGGTAAACGACAAAACTTTAATGACCGATGAAAAGCTGGCGCAGTTAAAAGACCGGTTTGATGGCACTATTGAGGATCACCACGAATGAACCTGACCAAACGCTATCGCTTTATACCCGCACACAATCCACCTGCCGGGAATCAGTTTGATCTGATTGGTCTCAATACAGATAACGCACTGTGCATCACCGATTACCAGCAGGGGAATTTTTACCCACCCGTGACCCACTACCTGCCAGACGACAGCGGTTTATTTGATCGCTACGCAAAGGCTGCCTGCGATGAAACCATCAATGACCTGGAAAACCAGTTAGAGCAGTTTCAGAGCCAAACCATTCAACTGCGTGACCTGTTTGCCATTGCCGCCCTGATGGGAGAGTTTGTCTGCAAGCGTGGCGCTGCCATCGAGCAGGCTGTCACCTTTTCCTACGCCGTTGCTGACAAGATGATCAAAGCAAGGGAAGCGGACGAGAGACAGCCTACGCCCGCTGACCGCAAAGCCACTGAACGGGTCACCAATAAAATCATCAACCAGATGGTGAAGCTCTCCGACCTGGCGGTTTACATCGATGCCCAGCATGAGCGGTATCGTAAAACGTGGGAGAAAGTGCAGGGGGTGCTTTGAGGGGATTGCTACCGGCAGAATCTCCTTTTTCCATGAGTTGCCATTATTGAGTTTGACCATAGAGAGGTTAGCGCTATAATGTACCTAAAATGGTACAAGCAAATGAAAGTGATTTCCGTTCGATTTTACCTCACACAATCGGGTCATGAGCCAGTGCTTGACTGGCTAAAGGCGTTAACCCGGGAAGATCGCCGGGCTGTGGGGCAAGATATCAAGACTGTTGAGATCGGCTGGCCTCTCGGTATGCCGGTGGTTCGAAAGCTGGATAAAGGGCTTTAGGAAGTGCGTAGCCACTTGGCAGGAGGGAAAATTGCCCGTGTTCTGTTTACTGTCGTTGGTGGTCAGATGGTGTTGCTGCACGCTTTCATTAAGAAAAGCCAAAAGACACCGACCAACGACTTGGAGTTGGCAAAATCGCGACGCAACGACGTATTGGAAGATAAGAGGAGTCAACAATGAGCAATCCTCACATTGGCAGTAATTTTGACGATTTTCTGGCAGAAGATGGCCTGCTGGCTGAATGCCAGGCTGAAGCCATGAAACGGGTCATTGCCTGGCAGATTGACGAGTACTTGAAAAGGGAAGGTGTGAACAAGTCCGCTTTTGCCAAGCTGCTCGGAACCAGTCGCTCGCAACTGGATCGGCTGCTTGATCCGGAGAACACTAGCCTGAATCTCAGGACCTTATCCCGTGCAGCTGAAGTGATGGGGAAGCGACTGGAACTCAGGTTGGTGTGAGTAACCCCTCACGGTGCGCTGAGCTGACGGGAAGCGGGAGGGGTGTTCTTGCTCCAGATCGCAGACCCATCAGCGATACAGTTCAATAATATCTGCACTGTGCTCAGGCTCTTTCACCGTTGCTTGCTCCAACGAGAGTTCTGGCACTCATTGCTGGCCCAATATTCCTTCTCAATCCGCACACAGCTAGCCCAGAAATCCGGCGGGGTGCGATGAATCAGGTGCGTGTACCGGCGCAAATTATCCCAGGTTCTGTGACCGCTGCGGATGGCCACCTCCGGGATGCTCATCTTCTGCTCGAAAAAGCGGGAGATCCCTTCGTGGCGGAAGGAGTGAAAGCGCAATTCCGGGAATCGCAGCCCCGTTATTGTGGCTACCTCTCAGACTTCTGCCACGCTGCGTCTTTCTTTAGTATCTACATTGTATCTACTTCAACAAAAAGGGAGGACTCCGCTATGAGGGTTGAAGGAGAGATCAAGCGATGGGGTAACAGTCTGGCACTGCGGATTTCCGGGGCTATGGCAGAAATACCCCAATTCAGGGTAGGTTCAAAATTAGCCATCGACGTCTCAGAGGATGGCTTGATCATTAAAAAAGTGGATCAAAAAAGAAAGAAGTTCAATCTGCCTTATTCTGAACAGGGCTTGCTGGCAGGCATGACGCCAGATAAGGCTCATGCGGACGACTTGGCAACTCCAACAACCACTGAACTTGGCCACTGAATGAGCAAAGAAAGAGTATATGTGCCAGAACGGAATGATCTGATCTGGCTGGATTTTGAACCCACTAAGGGAAAGGAGATCGGTAAGTACCGTTCTGCTCTCGTCCTCTCCAGCAAGAATTACAACAAAAAAACCGGGGTGATGATCTGTTGCCCGGTCAGTACCAGTATCCGTGGTGCCCTCACCGAGGTTCCGGTGAACAACCTGGAAGAAAAATCCGTAATCGCTGCCAATCTTATTCAGACCCTGAGCTGGCAGGGCAGAAAGGCGAAATTCATCTGCAAGGCGCAAAAGGGCGTCTTTGAAGAGGTCATTTTGAGGATCATTCCGCTGATCGGCGCTGATGAGGTTCTTGAAAATTATATCAGTGACGAAGGTTAGGAGGTTGAATGACCCGGAAGAGCGTTGTTGGATGAGCAGACCATCATTTGAAGATTTCAAGAAAAAGGCACTTTCCAGGCCGACAGTGCGCGAGGAGTACGAAAAGCAGGGGCTGGCATTTGAGCGGAGGAAAAAGCGGATTGCCTTGCGCCAAATGAGCGTTGAACGCTGCCAATATCCCTGATCTGATCATGAAAACATGTTGCCGGCATCTCTCAGGCAATGGTCTGGACTTGGTTGTATTGTGGCATTACGCTACAATTGAAGCGTAATGACGCACCTAATGAAAGGAGATGACTATGGCAATATCGACAAGTATACGGTTGGATCAGGAGCTGGTTGATAAGGCGGCTGTCATGGCCAAGGTATCGAATAGGACTGTGCCAAAACAGATCGAACACTGGGCAAAAATCGGTAAGATCATGGAGGAAAATCCAGACCTGCCCTACGAGTTTGTGCGCCAATCCCTGATTGGTATGGCAGAGGTTGAAATGGGCAAGCTGGAGAAGTTTAGCTTCGATGAAGATATCTGAAATTCTCCAGACACCCAGCTTCAAAAAAACAGTCAAGAAGCTGCAGGCCAGCCAAAGAAAAGATCTGAACCAGGCGATCAAAGACCTGATGGAAGACCCGCTACCGGGTGAACAAAAAAAGGGCGACCTGAGAAGCCTGCGAGTCTACAAATTCAAAATGGCAAAACAGCTGGCTTTGCTGGGTTACCTGTATGCGGAGGGAACCATCACCCTGACCCTGGTCGCAGTCGGTTCTCATGAAAACTTTTATCGAGACATCAAACGGAGCTTTTGAACTTAACGGAATCCATTGTAGCGTAGCCCTTTGCACCAGCAGAACTATTGGCCACTCGTCATCAAAAAAGCCAAAGAGCTGTTAGAGCAGTTGGAGGACTGAACGATGGGATTGAAATTAACCCCGCTTAATCCTGTAGAAATGCTGCGGGATGATGAAATAGCCAGCTTTCTCACCGAAGCGTATCAGGACGATGATCCGGCCGTGTTTATTATTGCCCTGGGCGACGTGGTCAAGCACAGGGGCGTTGCTGAGCTGGCAAGACAGACCGGCCTTAACCGGGAAAGCCTTTACAAAACGTTCAACGGCAATGTTCAACCCCGTTGGGATACAGTCCATCGCCTACTCAAAGCGCTGGGGGTTAAGCTCGCTGTTGCAGCCTGATTAGCCGCTCCTTCGGGGACTCAGGATCCCCGTCGTGTTTCAAGTTGCTGCATGGTCAGCACCCTGCCTGTGTCGTTTTAACCGGCAATTCTCGATACTGTTTGCCTCCCAATATTCCTTCTCAATCTGCATACAGCCCGCCCAGAAATCCGGCGGGTTGCGATGGATCAGGTGCGTGTACCGGCGCAGATTGTCCCAGGTCCTGTGACCACTGCGGATGGCCACTTCCGGGATGCTCATCTTCTGCTCAAAGAAGCGGGAAATCCCCTCATGGCGAAAGGAGTGAAACCGCAATTCCGGGAACCCGAGGGCTTTGGTGCGCTCGGAAAACTTGGTGGA
>JAQFVO010000746.1 GCA_027942505.1 Endozoicomonas sp.
CGCACTGAGGCGTTAGAGGTTTGCAGTTGATGTTGGTTAAACAGGCGGGTACCGGGCTGGTGGAAGTTCTGGTCAGCTTGCTGGTTATTGCCATCGGCATTCTGGGGATGGCAGGCGTACACAGCCAGACTTTGCAATACAACCAGTCGTCTTATGTTCAATCTCAGGCCACCTTCCTCGCCAGTGGCATGCTTGACCGGATTGAAGTCAATCGCGCTCTGGCCAAAAGCGGTAACAGTTACCAGGTAGGTTTGACGGAGCAACAATTCAGCCAGTGCCGGCAAAGTGATTATCCAGGTGGCTGTGAATCGGGCAGTTGTGATCCCCAGGCTCTGGCAGCCTACGACATCTTGCAGTGGAAATTTCAACTGGCTTGCCAGCTTCCGGGCAGTCAGGGCTCAATCAACTTTCAAGACAGCGGCGATGCCCGCATTTACACCATTCGTCTCAGTTTTCCGAGTGTTGGCAACAGGGTTCCCCTTGGGGATGTGGTGCTGAGGGGAGTCTTATGAGAGGTGTGCAGCGAGGGTTTTCGCTGGTAGAACTGATGGTCGCCCTGACTTTAGGGCTGGTGTTGTTTGCCGGGGTAGGGCATCTGGTGGTGGCATCAAGTCAGTCGTGGGCTTTGCAAGATGAGTTGCGACGGGTGCGTGAGAATGGTCGGCTGGCACTGGATATTCTGGGGCAGAGCATCAGCACAGCGGCCTACACCGGCTGCCCTGCTCAGGCTAAGCTGGCTAATTTGCTGGCCAGCACAACCGATGATCGACAGTGGATGACCCATTTTGACAAAGGTATTCTGGGTATTCCCGTTGGTAGCCAGGTCAGGCAGCAGCTTGATGGTAACGCCGACTCTGAGGCCATAATCACCTACCGTATTGACAGTGATAATGCGCTGGTGGTCAACAATCATAATCTTGCTACGTCAACTCTCACCACCACCGGCAGACATGGTTACGACCAGGGGGATCTGCTGACGCTGACTACGGCTGATTGCAGTCAGGTTGCTGTGTTCAGTGCCGGGACGGGGACAAGCAGCGCAGATGTTACCCACCCGGCCAGTGGTGGCACTCTTGCTAACTGCACCAGCCTGTTGCAGGGCGGTTTCAGTTGCCACAGCGATGCCCCGGATGCCGACACAATCAATCATGAAGGATCAACTCTGGCAGCACTAGAGTCTTACGCTTTCTACCTCAGAGAAAGTAACAATGTGCCAACGCTTTACCGCAAACTGGCCGGGGAATACGCCAGCGGCAGAAGTATCAATGCTGAAGCCCTGATTGAAGGAATCGAACGTTTGAGTGCCCGCTACGGTTTGGACAGCGATGGTGACGGTGTGGTGAACCAGTATCTTGGCGTCAGTGAATTATCCCCTTATAGCAGCCAGTGGCTGAGCATCGTCTCAGTCAGGTTGGAAGTTGTGGCACGCAGTTTTAGTGAAGTTGCCCCACAACCCCAGGCCTTCTTTTTTGCCGGCCAGAGGGTTGTGCCGGATGATCTGTACGTGCGCCGCAGCTTTATTCGTACCATCAAGTTAAGGAACCGCGGACTGTGACAGGCGTAAAGTCCCATGGTAAAGGCAGCGTTTTGCTGGTCAGTCTGGTATTGCTGCTGGTGATGACTGTGGCTGGTTTGACCGGTGTAAAAATGGCCACCCTGGATGAAAAAGTCAGCGGGAATTATCAAGATCAGCAGATAGCCTTTTACGCGGCCGAGGCTGCGTTAAAAGAGGCGGAGCAGTTCATTGCCAACAACCAGTTTACCCTGACCAGTTTTACCGCCGGTTGTGCCGATGGCTTCTGTTTTTCCGGCAGTAACAGCGATGATGTCGGCAGCTGTGATCCCGGTACGGCCCAACCCTGGCAGACTCCAGCGCTCTGGAGCAGTGATGACCAGCACAGAACCACGTCGGTATCAATCAGTGGTACATCAGCTCAGGCAAAATACATTATTGAGTTTCGGTGCTATATCGCCAGGGAGCCGTTAGGGCCTTTGCCTGATCCAGCCAATCGCCGGGACTGGGCAGAGTTCTTCCGCATAACGGCACTGGCCAGTGGGGGTTCTGGCGATGCCAGGGTCATGTTGCAATCGAGCTTTGCCAAGAGTGACTAAATTAGTAATTAGTGGTGAAGGAAAACTGTTGATGGATCGCACTTATCCAGAACGTTGGTTTTACTCAGGAAGAACCGATTCCTGTCAGTCTTGCCAAAAGTACTTCATCAAGCTGTCTCGACCAGGAATAAATAGTAAGTGGTAATATTCATGGACGGATATTTGTCACAACGACTGACCATTAAACGGGTCGTCTTGTTTGGGCTGTTAATACTATTGCCATCGCGGCTTTTTGCTCAGGCTGTTTCTCTGGATTACGCCGCCACCCCTCCTCTAATCAGGAACACCTCAGCGCCTTTGGTCATGCTGGTGATGTCTGTTGACCACGAATTGTTTAAAAAGGCCTACAGCGACTACAGCGATCTTGATGGTGATGGTCGACTAGACACCAGTTATGAAGATAGCTTCGATTACCTGGGCTACTTTGATAGCAACTGGTGTTACCAGTACTCCGGAGGGCGTTACATCCCCGTTGCTGAGGCTACTGGCGGCAACCGGCATTTTTGCACCACATCCCAGGCTCCCTGGAGCGGCAACTTTCTTAACTGGGCGACGATGACCCGCATGGATGTGCTGCGTACCGTGCTGTTTGGTGGTAAACGCTCTGTCGATAACACCAGCCAGACCGTGCTGGAACGAGCCTATATTCCAAGAGATGTGCACGCTTTCGTCAAGGTGTACCGCGGTGGCATTCCTGCCCAATACCTCACGCCCTACAGTGACAGTGAGATCAGCATCTGTAATGTGGCTGCCAGTGAAAATGGCTCCCCTGAAATGAGGGTTGCCAGGGGCGCCTGGCCACGCTGGGCATCCACTGAAGTTAAGCAGTGCCAGTGGAGTGTTCAGAACAGCCCATCGACCAGTAACAGGCTGACTACTAACGACGTGTACGTTGAGGCGTGCATCACCGGCAAAGATGCTGCCAGCACCGCTCGGTGCAAGCTGTATCCCAGTGGTTACAGCAAGCCCGCCGGTCTGCTGCAAAAGTATGGCGAGTCCGGTGAAATTCGCTTCGGCCTGATCAGCGGTTCTTACGATAAGAATATTTCCGGCGGCTTGTTGCGCCGTAACATTGGCAAAATTGCTGGTAACAGCCAGAGTGCCGACGACGAGATTGAGTTGTCCACAGGTCGCTTCACCACCGAAAAAGGTATTATCCACAACATCAATCGGTTCCGGCTGGCAAAATACAGCTTTGCACAAAACCGCTACACCGACTGCAGCACTTACGGCATTTCAGTGGCATCGTTCAAGTCAAGCCGTGGTACTTACTCTTCCAGACATTGCAGTATGTGGGGCAACCCGCTGGCAGAGCTATACCTGGAAGCACTGCGTTACTTTGCTGGTGAAACGGCGCCAACCAGCGTTTTTGACACATCGAACGACGGCGCTTTTGTCAGCGACCTGACGAGAGAGGGCTGGGTAAGCCCGATGTCGGCTGAAAATGCCTGCGCTAACTGCTCCATAGTTGTGTTATCCACAGGGTTGAATTCGTTTGACTCTGATGAGCTGTCCAGCAGTGCTGATTTACCCGGCATGTATGGAACGGCCTCTGTCAATCAGAAAACCGATGAAGTGGGTAAGCATGAGTATGGCGGCCGCTTTGCCGGTGAATACCTGGTAGGCGGCTCTGGCAGTACCCGGCAGTGCACGGCCAAGTATTTATCTGGCCTTTCTCAGGCGGTGGGTTTGTGTCCGGAAATTCCCCAGCTTGAAGGCGGTTATCACATCTCCGGTCTGGCATTTTATGGTAATACCACTGACCTGCGAACCGATCTTGAGGGCACTCAGAAGGTGAAGACCTACGCCATCGAGCTGGCCGAAACGATCCCGGGTTTTACTCTGGACGTCGGTGGTAAGCCGTTCACCTTTCAGCCCATTTGCCAGACCAGCTCAAATTTTGGCAGCGGCAGTAACAACTTTGTCGGTAGCGGCAGCGACTGTTCGCTGACCGATGTGGTGGTGGAAGAGCTAACTCTTAACGAGTCAGGGCAGGTGGTTCAGGGGTCTTTGCTGTTTACCTGGGAAGACTCTCTGTGGGGCAATGACTACGACTATGACGCATCTTCGAGAATCAAATTCTGTGTTGCCCAGCAGTGCAATCAGACCTCCGACAGTACGTTATACAGCTCCGGTTTCAGCACAGATAAAGTCCGGCTGGCGGTACAGGCCGATGGTGTTTTTGCCGGTCTGAATGTGCGCTTTTCCTACACGGTCACCGGTAGTGTTGGCCGTGATGGTCTTCAGAGTGATTATGCCTACAAGGGAACCGATGCATTTAAGGTGAGTGATTTTACCGCTTCTGGCGTCGCTGCCAGTGTGCTCCCAAGGCCGCTGTTTCTGGCCGCCAAATACGGTGGGTTTATTGATCTGGACGGCGATGGTGGTCCAAATTTCACTGCTGAGGGTGTTATCGACGGGGACGATAACCGGGAGTGGGATAATCGCAACAACACATCAGGTGCCCTTGGCGCGGACGGTCTGCCCGATAACTACTTTTTTGCCCGCAATCCGGCGCTTCTGGCCACCCAGCTGGGGCAGGTTCTGGAGGATATATCCAGCCGTGTGTCGTCTGCCACCAATGCGGCACTGTTTGCTAACAGCTCGACCGGCACTGGGGCTGTCTACCAGGCGATGTTTCAGCCCAGTCTGGATGTTAACGGGAAGAAAGTCACCTGGGGTGGAATTCTGCACTCGCTGTTTATCGACAGCAACGGTCATATTCGTGAAGACGGCAATGGTAATGCGCAGCTTGATGATTACGGTACCGACAAGATTGTTGAGCTGTTTTTTGACCCCAATGCCGGGCAAAGCATGGTCCAGCGTTATACCTCCTCCGATGAAGGCATCACCAAGATTGCGCAGGGAGCATTGAAGTCACTGTCGTCCCTGGCAACCATCTGGGATGCCAGGGAACAGCTGGCGCTTTTGGATAATCTGACCACACAGCGCAGTTATCAGGGGCTGGCCAGTGGCGGCAGGCACATCCTGACCTGGCTCGATGGCAATAACAATCAACAGGTTGACAGCGGTGAGCAGCTGCCATTTATATCGGAGACATTTAGTGGAAAGGAAGGGTATCTCGGTGTCAGTACCAGTGAGTTAACTACGGTGGTCAATTATATTCGCGGCCAGGAACAGCCCGGGACCCGTTCGCGTACCATCGACTTTGATGGCGATGGCCGCGATGAAGTGTGGCGCCTTGGTGACATTGTGCACTCCACCCCCAGGCTGGTGGCCGCACCAGACAGCCGTTACGACGCTCACTATGACGACAGCAGTTACCGGGCATTTCGCAATCAATATCTGAACCGGCGTCATGTGCTTTATGTTGGTGCCAACGATGGACTGATCCACGCCTTTAACGGCGGCTTTTGGCAGGAAAGCTCGTACAGCTACCTGCGCAGTGGAGATGATAACGAAGTCAGGCACCCTCTTGGTGCTGAACTGTGGAGTTACGCACCGATGAATCTGCTGCCTCACTTGCGCTGGTTGACCGAGACCGATTATCCCCACGTTTATTACATGGACTCAGAACCGATGGTTTTTGATGCCAATATTTTTTCCGACGACAGTAATCACCCGGGGGGCTGGGGTACGGTGTTGGTGATGGGGATGCGCCTCGGCGGGGGTGATATTGAGGTAAATGTTGATGGCGTCAGTCGGACCATGCGTTCGGCCTGGGTGGTGCTGGATATCACCAATCCAGAAGAACCACCAAAACTGCTGGCTGAGATTACCCATCAGGGGCTGGGATTTACTACGTCGCAGCCGGTGTTGGTAAAACGTCGTACAGCCGGATTGGATGTCAATGGTGAGACGGATTGGGATAATCCGACGCAAAACCAGTGGTACCTGGTCTTTGGCTCCGGCCCCGCAGGTAGTGACTCCACGGCACGGAGGTCAGCCCTGGAGCAGGGAACTTCTGATCAGAATCTGCGCGTATTTATCTATGATCTGGCCGGGAAGGAATTTGTCTCTGGCTTTGATCCGCTAATTACGTCCTTTCCTGCGGCCTATGCCGGTGACATGGTGGCTGAGGACTGGGATCGTGACTATCAGGATGACGCCATCTATTTCGGTACGGTGGAGACCGGAGGCGAGCAACTGGCCGGCAAGCTGTTGCGACTGAAAATGGCAGCCGCGCCAAGTAACGCTGCTCTGGATGTCTTGCTCGATACCGGTCAGCCCATTATGGCCGCACCATTGACGCTCAGGGACAGCGAGAGCCACTGGATATACTCCGGTACTGGACGACTGCTGACGAACAGCGACAATCGCGACGCATCAGCTCATTACTTTTACGGGGTGCAGGAGCCTGTGAGCAGCGCCGGTAGTCTCACTTACGGCCAAGTCAGTCAGAGCAGCCTGGTTGATGTGGGAGACGTGGAGGTCTTTTCCGATGGTCGTGTGCGCCGGCAAAGTGCCAGCGGTTATGAGCCATTTATGGTGGGTTCACAGACCATCGATAGTTTTGCTGTTTTGCAGGATGTGATTGCCGGAAAAGGTGGCTGGAAACTGCCTTTGGACTACAACGGCATTGACCCCGGAGGACGAAGTATTAACCGGGCCAGCCAGTTATTTTCGCAAATCCTGTTTACCAGCTATAGCCCACCGTCCGACAGCTGCTCGATTGATGGCACCAGTGCGTTGTATGCCATTCACTACCAGACGGGGACCGCTGCGCCTGATGGTGCTCTTGACAGGATCTATGTGAATAACCTGGATGTTGAACGATCGTTAAAGAACGTAAGTCTTGGGGTTGGCTACGCATCGTCGCCGGTGGTACACCAGGGCAATACCGGTAAGCTCACGGCTATCACTCAGGGTGCAGGGGGCAGCATTGACTCAGTCGATATTGAGTACCGCTTCAGCACACAGGGGCGTCAGAGCTGGTGGCAGATTTTCAGGATTCCATGGGTTGAATGAGTATGAAAACAACGAGACTGTGGCGAGCAACAAAAGGCTTTTCGTTGATAGAGTTGATGATTGCAATGGTCATTATTGCCATTTTGGGGGGTATTGTGTATCCCTCCTACAGCCAGTATCTGTTCGAAACACGTCGCAGCGACGCCTGGGCCGCCCTGACTGCCGCGGCAGCTGCTCAGGAGCGGTGGTATTCCATTAATTTCAGCTACACGGATGATGTTACCAATCTTGGTGGCAGTAA
>JAQFVO010001243.1 GCA_027942505.1 Endozoicomonas sp.
CCGTTGACCGTGTAGGTAAACAACAGTGTGTCCATTCCGGAACCACTGCTGTAGGTAGCAAGTCGGTCTATAGTGCCCGTTTCCAGTTGCAGGGTAGGCTCACCTGTGACCTGCACAGGCTCTGAGAACTGCACTTTGAGGGTAATGGTATCACCATCGCGATACCACTGATTCGCGTCATCGCTGTAAAGGCGCACGACTTCCGGGTTGCCGCCACTGTTGGTCAAGTTGGTGACCGAGAGACTGGCAACTGCCGAACCGTCATTACCCACCAGATCCTCGACACGATCATGGCTTAGAGCGCTGTCAGCCGAAGGCGGGGTGTAGTCCAGCGTCACCTCCTGGCCATCGGTGACGGTCCCGGAGAGGGTCAGAGTGATTTGCCGGCCATTAATCGCCAAGCTGCTCACTGACTCACTTTGCCCATCGACCGTAATACTGAACTGGGATGGGTTGATGGTGGCGTTACTGTTGAGTTCCTCACTGAACGTTAATACGACGCTATTGCCATCGACCTCAGCGGTGGACAGGTTGGGAGAGACCGTGTCAGTAATATTGGTGACGGTTACGTCGCCGTGACTGAGGCCAGCGGCGTCAATTCCCCGCAGATCTTCAATCCGGTCGTTGTTGCTGTTGCCGTCAGGGCTTGACGAGGTGTAGCTGAAGGTGACCGACTCCCCATCTGCCACCGCACTGGCCAGCTGTACCATCACCTGGTTGCCACTGATCGTGGCACTGCTGACCGACCTGCTGACACCGGCAACCTCAACGTTAAGAGCCCCAGTCAGGCTGACACTGTCATTCAGGTCTTCTGAGTATGTCAGGACAAGCGTGTCACCATCGACCACAGCACTGTTCAGGGTTGGTGCTGATGTGTCGCTGTTGTTTTCCGCTACTGTATTACTGAAACCACTGCTGTCATTGCCCTGAGCATCCTGGATCGGACCACCACCATTGTTGCTGGCATCGGCCACACTGTAGGATAACCGGACTATATCGGCATCGCCGACCGGGCTGTCCAAAGTAAGAGTCACCCGACTGCCGGAAATGCTGACGCTGGACACAGTGCGGCTGCCCACCAAAGTGAACGCACTAACGTCGGGAACACTGCCCGGGTCAAGGTCCTCACTGTAATCAATCACCAGCTGGTCCCCCACCACGGACATATCCTGACGAGCCGGGGCAGAGACATCGGGCGTTACTGTGGCGGAGAAGTTACTTAATGCGTCCAGCGAGTTGACCCCCATCTGCTCTTCCTGAATGGGGTTACTGCCCGGCGTATAATCAAGCGTCACACTGCCTGAGGGACTGATCGCTGTGTCCAGGCTCAGACGTATCTGGGTACTGTTGAGATAGGAGACATTTAGAACATTGACCGCACTGCCGTCGATGGCCACAGCAAAGTCAGCCAAGTCAGGAGTACTGCTCTGGTCAATGCTCTCACTGAAAGTCAGTACCAGATCCTGAGTATTGGCCACGATTTCAGCAGAAGACAGAGTGGGAGCGGTACTGGAGAATGTAACGGTTGATGATTCCGTCGTGACATTGCCAGCACTGTTGGTCTGGGTAACGGTAATGTCCAGATCACCCTCAGACAGGGCGCTGGCATCCAGCTCATTGCCGATCAGCGTCCAGGTGCCATCCACACCCGCCGTGACCGTCACAGAGACAGTGGCAGCCGACGAATCTTCAATGACAACCTGAATGGATGCCCCTGGCTCGCCGACACCGGAAACCACAACGGCGCTTCCTTCGGTGGCATTGATCTGGTTGTCTCCCATTACAGTGTCAATGGCGAGGGTTCGGTCCAGGATCAGCTGCCCATTGCTCAACAACTGTTCAATGATGTCCTGGTCTGTGTTGCCCAGGGACGACAGATCTGTGTTTTCCAGTACTATCTGCTGCACCACATCGCCGCCAGCCGTGGTGCTGACATCAATAACGGTGTCACTGCCCTCTATCCGGAACTGGATAAACTGGTCAGCCGTAGTCGTTTCCTCACCACTGAGCAGGGCGTGCAAATCAAGAACATCACCACCGGCACCGACGGAAAAATCGGTAATGCGGTCAACAGCCGGGGCACCGATGGTACCCTCATCGCCAGCCTGCCAGACAAAGCGGTCCTGGCCAGCACCACCCGTTAACCAGTCATCGCCCGCACCACCGCTCAGAACATCCGCACCGGCTTCACCGTACATAAAGTCAGTGCCGCTACCGCCCGTCGCGCTATTATCCTGCGCATCCCCCCGACTGACATCCGCGCTGAAAGTGGTTGCTGAGCTGGCAACACCGCCCGCTTCGGTCGAGGTCACACTGATATTCAGCGGATCACCGTCATTCAGAGCCAGGGAGGGGGTAAAGCTCCAGCTACCATCGCTGCCGACCACGGCACTGTACTGGTTACCGTTGATGGTGAAATCCAGGGTAGCGTCCGGTTGGCCGGTACCGGTGATCACGGGTTGGAAACCGTTATCAAGGACAACAGAATCAATCTTGGGTGGTGTATAGAAGTCAATGGTATGGACACTGCTTTCCAGGGCACCATCGCTCACCTTAAAGCCCAGAGTGCCATGGTGGCTACCGTTGATGTCGGCATCAGCAGTAAATACCAGGTTGGGGATATCACTGGCGCTGACCGCCTGGTTAACAGTAACAGCACTGCCATTCAACGTCAGACTGCCGGTAACGGGAAGGGACGTAAAGGTAACCGAAGAGAGACTATCATCCACATCACTGAATCCGAATTCAGAATCTGTGAAGATATGCTGCCCTGTCTCACTGAGGCTCAGGTTGTTATCCGCTGCCGTGGGGGCGTCGTTGCTGCCGTTGATGGTGATGGTTAGATCGTGATTGGTGCCATCCACCGACTGGATGGTTATGGTATCAATCAGCGTATCACCATCGCCTAGCGCCTGAATGGCCGCCTGACTGCTGCTGGCCGTGTAATTCCAGGCACCTGCCGCATCCAGGGTGACGGAACCGTACAGGCCACTGTAATTACCCGCGCTGAACTGGGATTCACCGGCGTCAGGATCACTGATGCTCAGGGTACCACTGAGTGTCAGGGAGGCAGCACTGTCCTCAGTGACTGCGCCGCTATCCGTACCACTGATCACCGCCACATCATTGACGTTGATCACGTTCAGGGTAAAGGTTGAGCTGGCACTGGCCTGGCCATCGCTGGCGCTGACGGTAACCAACACCGGGCCCACATCACCGCTGCCTGGTGTACCCGAGAAGGTACGCGTGCTGGCATCAAAACTCAGCCAGGCCGGCAGGCTGCTGCCGTCAGCCAGTGATGCACTGTAAGTAAGGACATCACCATCTGCATCGCTGAAGGTATTGGCCGGCACCTGGTAACTGAAGGCGCTGTCCTGGGTAGCGTCCTAACCCAACAGGGCGATTTGATCGATTTGATCGGACTGCGCCCGGTCGTAAATGTTACTGATGTCGTCCGCACCCAGAGCCCGGTTAACGATCACCAGATCCTTGATGGTGCCTTCAGTAGTCTTATTGTCGCCCCAGTTGTCCTCACCTACCATGTTGCTACTGCGCAGCACAGTGTTCGGTACCTGACCATTGGGCTCATCTGCCACTTCGACACCATTTTTATACAGACGCATATGTCCGT
>JAQFVO010000767.1 GCA_027942505.1 Endozoicomonas sp.
TGCACCTGGAGAGCGAGCGCAACCTGGTGAAGATCATCACCATCCATAAATCCAAGGGGCTGGAGTACTCAGTGGTCTTTTTCCCCTTTGTCTGTCATCTGCAGGCCAGTAACTCACTGCTCTACCATGACCCCGATACCAGTGACCCCTGGTTGGCCCTGGCGCCGTCTGAACAGGCAACAACCCTGGCAGAGCAGGAGCGACTGGCCGAAGACCTACGTCTGCTCTATGTCGCCCTGACCCGGTCGGTCTACTGCTGCTACCTGGGCATGGCACCGTGCAAATCGGGCCAGGCCAGAAAAGATGGCCTGACCGACCTGCACCGCACCGCCATCGGCTATCTGCTCAACGGCAAAGAGGCGATTCACGCCCCGGATCTGCCTGACCTGCTGGCGCAGCTCGAAGAAAGCTGCCCCAACCAACAGATTGTTATCACGCCACCGCCCCTTGACACGCTGCCACCATATACCTCGACAGCCGGTCAGGAAGATGCGCTAACCGCCCGAAATTTCAACGGAAATATCGAACGTAACTGGTGGACCACCAGCTACTCAGCACTTTCGCGCCACCATACATCGGGTGCCGATGCCAGCCTTGAGACTGCAGGCTTTGACCGTGAGGTCATCCAAGAGCAGCAAGAGACCACGACAGACGGCAGCACGGACCCATTCAGCCTGTTCAATTTCCCCAAAGGCGCCCAACCAGGCACCTTTATGCACAGCCTGTTTGAAGACCTGGACATGAACCACTTGCGCTCAGCCGAGGGCGATGACTACCTCGAGTGCTTTGTGCAAGAGAGCCTGATCCGCTCAGGCTATGGTGACGAGTGGCTCCCGGCCATCAAAGGGATGCTGCTTAACTGCCTCAACACACCGCTGGATGGTGACCAGATGCGTCTGATGGATCTGCCCGATGCGGCACGGCGGGTGGAGATGGAGTTCTACCTGCCCATCGAGCGGCTGGACCCGGAACAGCTGAACCAGCTTATTGCGCATCATGACCCGCTGAGCGCCGGGGCGGGAAAACTACAGTTTTTCCCTATGAAAGGCATGCTCAAGGGCTTTATTGACCTGACCTTTGAATACCGTGGGCGCTGGTATGTGCTCGATTACAAGTCCAACTGGCTGGGGAGTGAGGTCAGTCACTACTCCCGTCAGGCCATGAGCAAAGTCATGGCAGAACACCGTTACGATCTGCAATACCAGCTCTACTCGCTGGCCCTGCATCGGCTGCTCGGGCAACGCCTGCCTGACTACCAGTTTGACCAGCACTTTGGCGGCGTGATCTACCTGTTTTTACGCGCAGTGCAAGAAGACGATCCTGACCAGCACGGTATTTTCAGCCACAAACCCAGCTATGAACTGGTGGACGGTCTTGACCGACTGTTTTTCGGCGATACAGAGGCGAGCAAGGCATGTTAAATCTGCTGCAACAGCTGGAACAACAGGGCGTTATTCGCGCCCTGGACTATCAATTTGCCCGCCTGATGCACAGCATGAGTCCGGACCCGCTGGTCACCCTGCTGGCAGCCAACGTCAGCCATGAACTGGGCCTGGGTAATGTCTGTATGTCGCTGAACGGTAAACTGTTCGGACTGGACAGCGATGCCAGCCAGCCTTTGCTGAACTGTGCAGGAATCGCCAGAGAGCATTGGCAGCAGCAACTCAGTACCAGTCAGTTGGTTGATGATGGCAGCCAACCGACTCCCCTGGTGCTTGATAACGGTCGGCTTTACCTCTACCGCTACTGGCAATACGAGTGCAATGTTGCCCGTTTCCTGAAGCGCCAGCACAGTGAGAAACTCGATAAAGAGCAAGCCCGTACCATTTTGCAACGACTGTTCCAGCGCGATTACTCCTTTGTCGTGCAGCAATGCGCGGGCCAGTCGCCAGCGCAGCAGCAGGCCACCATTATCAAATGGCTGGATATTGAAACCCCACAGTCGCTGGACTGGCCAGCCATTCTTACCGCCTTTCACCAGGTACCAGATGCAGGCGTCCTTGACCGATTGATTCCCGATCCTGCCTGTCTTAACTGGCAGAAAATCGCTGCTGCAGTCGCCGTCAGCCGCTCCTTTTCGGTCATCAGTGGTGGTCCGGGCACTGGCAAAACCACCACCGTGACCCGACTGCTGGCCTTACTGACCGAGCTGGCGCAACAACAAGGTTCTGCCCCCACGATCAAACTGGTCGCCCCCACCGGCAAAGCCGCTGCCCGACTTACTGAGTCTATTGGTGGTGCGCTGGCGCGCATCAACTGCCATGAATCCGTGCGGGAAAAGCTACCCACACAGGCCGGAACCCTGCATCGACTACTGGGCGTGTTACCTGGCAAGAGCGGCTTTATCCATAACCAAAACAACCGGTTACATCTGGATATTCTGGTAGTGGATGAAGCCTCCATGATCGACCTGCCACTGATGAGTCAGCTACTGGCGGCCCTGCCCGATCACGCCCGGCTGATCCTGCTGGGTGACCGGGACCAGCTGTCTTCCGTGGAGGCCGGGAGTGTGCTGGGCGATATCTGCCTTGCAGCGGCCTCTGGCTACTCAGCTCAGCAGGTCAACCTGTTGGAGACATTGACCGATCACCCCTTGCAAAACTCAGCCCAGTCAGTCACTGACCATCGTGTTTCCGACAGCCTCTGCCTGCTGCGCAAAAGTTACCGCTTTGATGCCCAGTCAGGCATTGGCAGTCTGGCCAAAGCCGTGAACAGCGAAGACCTTAAAACACTGGCGTCACTATTTTCGGGTGACTTTACCGATATTGCCCTGTTGCCCGTTGCCGAGTCGTCGGATTATCAGCGGCTAATTCAGCACTGTGTAGAGCAATACCGCCCATACCTGACTCTGGTCCAGCAACAGGCAACGCCTGAAGAAATTCTCAATGCCTTCAATCAATTTCAGTTATTGTGCGCCCTGCGCGAAGGGGCGTTTGGTATTGCCGGTCTCAACGACGCCATTGAAAAAGCGCTGCAACAACAAGGGTTGGTTGATGCCACCAGCCAGTGGTACGAAGGTCGGCCGGTACTGATCACCCGCAATGATCACGGCCTGGGTCTGTACAACGGCGATATCGGCATGACGGTGCTTGACAGCAATGGCCGGCTCAAAGTCGCTTTTCAACTGCCAGACAAACAACTCAAACTGTTTCTACCGAGCCGTTTGCCGGAACATGAAACGGTATTTGCCATGACTATTCATAAGAGTCAGGGTTCAGAGTTCCTCAGAGTCGCCATGGTGCTGCCGGACAAAGACAACCCGATTATTACCCGCGAGCTGGTCTACACCGGCATCACCCGGGCCAAGTCAACTTTAAGCATATTTTCCGGCATGGATATGCTGGTCAAAGCGGCAAAATCACCAACTCAACGGGAGTCGGGACTTTATCATCGATTGTTGTCGGCATAGGACAGCAGCATGGCAATAAGTACCGGTTGCCTTACCTCGCTGTCATTGTGTACAGGGATTTTCTTAACTACCACTCCCCTACGAGGTTGTCGCAAAAGCCCCTGAAAAGAAGGGAACTACAAAGACACGGAGACACAAAGTTTTCTCGGGGCCTGCTCAGGCTAAGCCCGGCAGACAAAAAAGGGGCGCTTTCGCAGGTTGGCTGATCAAATCTGGGCCTCCTGACGGATTTTCAAGTAAAGGTATTCAAGATCGTTGTAGCCACAGGCCTTATAGACAATGCGTTTAATAACACCGTTGAAAGCCTCGATCTTCGCACTGGTTATACGATGGTGGCAGTATGACAGAAGCCCCGCTCGCGCTCTGTCTAGCCCCTTGGCAAAGCGTTTGAGTTCACCAATGCCTGTTGCTTTAGCCAGCTCTATCCACTTGTCGAGAAACTTGCTGGCACTTGCTTTATATGTGTAGGTCCACAACTGTTTAAGCATATCCTTCAGCGTATAGGCTTGGAACAGGCCCTCATTCATCGCAAGTAGCTCCTTAAGGTTACTTTTCGCCCGGGGCGTGAGGTTCTCGGGATTCCTGAATAGATTGAAGCGCTGGCCCTTTATGAAGGGTTTATCGTCCTCTTCCGCCTGCCTCCATTCTCGACGACGGATTATGTCTATCACCTCGTTGTAGTTGGCAATAATGTGAAACTTATCGTACACAATATCAGTGTCAGTAAGATGCTCTTTGACTGAAGCCTGGTAGCTTCCACCGCGATCTATACCAACACATTCAATTCGTTCCTTTTGCTCCGGAGATAAGCTTTTCAGGAATTGATCCAGTGTTGCTTTTCGCTTGCCTTCACCGAGAAACAACGTTTCTCCTGTGTCTGCATTCAACACCACTGTCAGGTAGTGATGTCCCTTACCAATGGACTTCTCGTCAATCAGCAAGGCCCTTATGTTATCAAGGTCAGGTTCTGGCAGCGTTTTCATCAGTACCTCTTTATCCCAGCATCTGGCTGTGTGGTGTGAGATAGGGATGAACTGAGGAATCTTGTTACAGGGCATATACCGGCACAAATGGCTGACATGCTGCTTTAGCCGGTCTGTCGCCTGCGACTTTGGGGACAGCCCGGGTGGCGTAATCGTTTCGATATGCTGACAGCGTGAACAGCGCCCCTGATAAACAGTGAAGTGTAACTGCAGGTCAAAAGTTCCCAATGGCAGATCCAGCACT
>JAQFVO010000778.1 GCA_027942505.1 Endozoicomonas sp.
CCGGGATTTATTCTGCGGCCATGAATTCCCGCAATACCGACGCCCGGATACTGTTTGCCAGCATCCAGAGCGTGCATAAACGGGCAGGGCAGTTAGGCCATTTTGATCTGCTTGTTATCGATGAGTGCCATCTGCTCAACAGCGAAAACGCCGAAACGATGTATTCGCGGCTGATTACCGATCTGCGGGCGATTAACCCGGCCCTTAAAATCGTCGGCTTCACCGCCACGCCGTACCGGATGAAACAGGGTTTGCTGACCGATGGCAAGCGACCACTGTTTGATGAGTTTGTCTATGAGACAGACATTCAGCGATTAATTGATGATGGCTTTCTATCACCACTGCGCTCCAAGGCTGGAAAAGACAAGATTGACCTCGATGGCGTCAGAACCCGCCAGGGGGATTACCTGGCCCGGGATATGGAGGAAGCGGTCAACAAGAACGACGTCACCGAAAAGGCCGTGGCGGAAATTATCCAGCATGGTCAGGAGCGGAAAGCCTGGCTGATTTTCTGCGTCAGTGTCGCTCATGCCCAGCAGGTAAAGGAACTACTGATCGGTGAAGGAATCGAGGCCGAGTGCGTTACCGGTGAAACCCCGAAAGATAATCGGACTCGGATACTGGCTGACTACAAAGCAGGCAAGATAAAGGCACTCACCAGCCAGGGCGTACTGACCACCGGCTTTGATGCACCTCGGACTGATCTGATTGCTCTATTGCGAGCCACCAAATCCCCCGGGCTGTACGTGCAGATATTGGGCCGTGGTCTGCGTATCAGTCCAGAGACCGGCAAAACTGATTGCCTGGTACTGGATTATGGCGGCAACGTTGAACGTCACGGCCCCATCGACCGAATTACCGTGGATCACGTCAAAGCAGGGCAGGGAGCCGGAGAACCGCCGGTCAAGGAATGCCCGGAATGCTTTGAGCTGATCCTGGCCGGCCTGCGGGTTTGCCCAGCCTGTCGCTATGAATTCCCGGAAAAAGAAAAACACCACGCCATGGCTTCCGAAGCTGCGCTGCTGGCCAATCAGATTGAACCGCAGTGGCTGGAAGTGGACGAGGTGCTTTACAGCCTTCATGAAAAATTCGGCAAACCCCCGTCGCTGCAAGTTACCTACCGCTGCGGTATTGAGACCGTGCGCGAGTGGGTCTGCTTTCAGCACGGCGGCTATGCCCGGCAAAAAGCGGTGATGTGGTGGCTGAAACGGGTTGCGCAGGCCCCGGTGCCCGAGCTGACCGTGGAAGCCTACCACTACCTGAACCGGAATAACGATGCAAAAGCGCCTTGTCGCATTGAAGTACAGCAAGAAGGCCGCTGGCATCGCATCAAAACCTTCGATTTTACGGTAAACCCAGTGCCAACCAGATCAATGGCCACGGACGCCTTTGTTGGCAGTGGCCATTGGAGAGACAGCCCATGAACACCGAACTGATGCTCTTTGCCCGCTATGAAAAGCCTTACGTGCCGTTAGAAGACATCTGCATGGAGTATTTCGGCATGTGCGAAAAACGCGCCAAGCTCGCTGCTGCCTCGCAAAAGCTGCCGGTGCCGGTGGTGCGTACCATGAACAGCCAGAAGTCCCCGTGGATGGTGAAGCTCTCGGACCTGGCGGTTTACATCGATGCCCAGCATGAGCGGTATCGCAAGACGTGGGAGAAAGTGCAGGGGGTGCTTTGAGGTTGTTGCCGGTCAGTAGTGCCGGCACTAGTCCCCTGATCGATTGCCAGTATCGACAGAGACAGGAAATCAGATGTGGTGCTTGACAACCAATTTACTCAAGCAAGACCTTTCCACAATGGTCGCTGTTGCCAGTCATCAGGAAAGCCCATCTTGCTCACATCAATGGCGTGATCACCAATCAGCTTCAGTAATCGATCCCGCCAACGGTTTT
Source organism: Endozoicomonas sp. (assembly GCA_027942505.1). Lineage (GTDB taxonomy): Bacteria > Pseudomonadota > Gammaproteobacteria > Pseudomonadales > Endozoicomonadaceae > Endozoicomonas. The sequence goes on from JAQFVO010000778.1 coordinate 1,896, forward strand.
CACCGCAAATTTGTCCCATCAGGTAAGCCAGGATTACAAAGGTGTTGTGCAGCTTTCTTAAATGCCTGCTGTACTCTGGTTTGGTAACCAGACTGTCTACAAGGTGAGAATCAGCTTTCCTCGGAAGCATTGGAGTTTTCGTAAACTCTCTGTTCCAAAGGCGTGCATGGTGTGCAGCATGATTTCTGACTAAGGATAAATGTTCACAAATTGAGACCATCGCTTTCTCATGCAGCCCATAGGCATGGCTAATACATTGCCGATCATGACGTCTTTTGATGTTGCTAAACCATTTGGACAATTGCCCCATGGTTAAGAGTTCAACAATAGCCCAGACTGGAGGTAATGGATCACTGTATTTATCAACCAGGTGTTTAATAAAATCTTCCCGACTTCTTCTAACATCTTTTTCAAGATTGTTCAGACTGGAAGCGTAAATGACTGTATTGGAAAAGATATCTGGCTGCAAATGAGGGTGAGCTGTTTGGTGATTGTGACTCAGGTGATAAGCAAACTGAGTGCGTAATGACACCTCGATCCTCTCAATAGCGTCCATTACTAACAGCCTCAACTCACGGTCAAAAATGTACAGGTTCAACACGTCATCAAACGATACTCCATCAGCAAAGCGATGCGAAGCATGATCTTGCTCAAAGGGTAAACAATATGCAGTAAAACGATAATAATTGATCTGCCCAAGGTAAAATTCAGCCTTTGCAGTGTCAGACACTTCCAGATTTCGTTTCTGAAGCTTCTGTACTTGCTCCGCAAAGGTAATAGGAGGCTTGAGATAAGGGGACTTATGGGCTGGTTTCTTTCCGGAGGAACTCATAGAACCCTTCTATGGCGGATAACTTATTTTGGATTTATTGATCCCCAAAAACGAGTAACCCCTCGCGGTGCGCTGATCTGACGGGAAGCGGGAGGGGTATTGTTACAACAAATTGTAGCGTAACTGTCAGCGAAATCAAGTGCGGTTTCATCCGATGACAGCCCTGATTATAAGGCTGCTGGAGCAATATCAGAAGGACTCTCGCTTGAATGTCGCTTCAATACTTGGTTTTCCACCCTATTCGCACCCCAGTATTCTTCCTCTATCCTTTTGCAGCCCGCCCAGAAATCCGGCGGGTTGCGATGGATCAGGTGCGTGTACCGGCGCAGATTGTCCCAGGTTCTGTGACCGCTGCGAATGGCCACCTCCGGGATGCTCATCTTCTGCTCGAAAAAGCGGGAGATCCCCTCATGGCGAAAGGAGTGAAACCGCAATTCCGGGAACCCGAGGGCTTTGGTGCGCTCGGAAAACTTGGTGGA
>JAQFVO010000803.1 GCA_027942505.1 Endozoicomonas sp.
ACAGGGCAAGCCCGGCCGGTCCATTCCGGCTCCTGAGGGTTTGGCAGTGCACTGTCGGGTAAAAAGGATCACCAGGCTGGCAGAGAAAATCCACCACGGGATTTACTAATTCGGCTTGCGCTATTCGCTGTGCAAATTCTACAATCTGGCTTGGTAACGACCTTTACTGCGGACATTCCCTGCTGTAGCTGCGCTGTACTGCAGGGAGTGTTTTGCGCGTTCTGTAAGCGCATCACCGATGTGCATGAAGGTCATCCCGCACACCACTGATACATTGCAATTTCTCCTCCCCTGTGTTGCAGTGAAAGGCGAGATGCGGTTGATGTCTGTGCCGGAATTTTCCTGTGACGTCATGTCATGCCTTGCGAGCCCGTGCGGCTAACAGGCGACAATGGTTAGTTCGTCCTCTGATGGACCGACGGTTGATTCTTCAGTCTGTCGCCCCCACTAACAGGGATGCTCAAACCTAAAAATTTAATCTGATGCTGACTCTACGGAGACATATATGGCCTGGAACGAGCCGGGTGGAAATAACCAGGATCCATGGGGCGGTGGTAACAAGGGCGATAAGCAGGGACCACCGGATCTGGACGACGCTTTTCGTAAATTTCAGGATAAACTCAATAATATGTTCGGAGGGGGGCGCAAAAGTGGCGGCTCTGGCGGCAGCGCGTCGTCGGGTTCATCCTCGGGTATGTTTGCCGGCATTCTGGTTCTGGCGGCGGCTGCCTATATTTGGAATGCGGTCTACACCGTGGATGAAAAAGAACAGGCCGTTATCCTGCGCTTTGGTGAGTACGCTGAGACCGTCGGGCCGGGTCTGCATATCTATTTCCCACCTATTGATGCCAAGTTCCAGGAGCGCGTGACTGAGCTGCGTACCTACAACCTGCACCAGCAAATGCTGACTGAAGATGAGAATATCGTCGAGGTGGCCATGTCGGTGCAGTACAACATCGATAACATCAAGGATTACGTGCTTAACGTGGCCAAGCCCCTGGTGAGTCTGGAAGAAGCCACCCAGAGCGCCCTGCGTCATGTGGTTGGTGGCTCTGAGATGTACCAGGTACTGACCGAGGGCCGTGAAGTGATGGGTATTGAGGTGCGCGAGCGTCTGCAGGCTTACCTGGACAGCTACGGTGCAGGTCTTAATGTGGCCAAAGTCAACATTGAAAGCGCCCAGCCACCAAAAGAGGTGCAGGCAGCTTTTGACGATGTTATCCGTGCCCGTGAAGACGAAGAGCGGGCCAAGAACGTGGCCCAGGTCTACGCTAACAAGGTCGTGCCAGAAGCGCGTGGTCAGGCACAGCGCATCATTGAAGACGCCAATGGTTATCGCGATGAAGTGATCGCCAAAGCAGAGGGTGAGGCGGACCGCTTCGTCAAACTGATGACTGAGTACCGCCAGGCGCCGGATGTGACTCGAGAGCGTCTGTATATCGAGACCATTCAGGATGTGTTGAGTCAATCCAGCAAAGTGCTGGTGGATGTTAAGGGCGGCAATAACGTGATGTACCTGCCACTGGATAAACTGACCCAGGCGCATACCAGTGCTGCAACACCCGCCCGGCAGCTATCAACCCAGGAGTTAAACGATATTACCACCCGAGTAACAGAAGAACTGAATAAGCGCGTCAATAGCTCACGAGCCAGCGGCGGGAGGGTAGGTAGATGAGTCAGAAAGCCTTCACTGGACTGATAGTCGTCCTGGTTGCCGTGGTACTTGCCTGGGGTAGCCTGTTTGTTATCTCTGAGCGCGAGCGGGCAGTACAGCTGCGTTTTGGTCAGGTTGTCCGTGACAGCATACCGCCTGGTCTGCATGTGAAAATTCCGGTTATCGACAAGGTCAGAGTGTTTGATGGCCGTTTGCAGACGCTGGATGTTCCCTCTGAGCGTTTCCTGACCCTGGAGCAGAAAGCCGTTATTGTTGATTCCTACATCAAGTGGCGCATCCACAATGTCTACGACTTCTACCGTGCAACGGCAGGTGACGTATATCGTGCCAGCAACCTGTTGGCTCAGCGTGCCGAGTCCAGCATGCGTAACCAGTTCGGTAGCCTGACGCTGAACGAAGTGGTGTCCGGTCAGCGGGATGAGATGATGGAGGAGATCACCAAGTCTCTGAACGAAATGGCACAAAAAGAGCTTGGCGTCAGCGTTATGGACGTACGAATCAAGCGGATTGACCTGCCACCACAGGTCAGCGACTCGGTCTTTGAGCGTATGTCATCAGAGCGTGACAAAGAGGCTCAGGATTATCGCTCCCGCGGCCTGGAGGCAGCGGAAGGGATCATGGCCAATGCCGACCGGCAAAAGCGTGTGGTTCTGGCCGATGCCTATCGTCAGGCCGAGATGGTGCGTGGTGATGGCGATGCCAAGGCCGCAGAGACGTATGCTGCAGCCTTCCAGCAAGACCCTGAGTTCTACGCCTTCTATCGTAGCCTGCAAGCTTACAAAGAGAGCTTTGGTGACTCCGGCGATATTCTGTTGATCGAACCGAAGGGTGAGTTCTTCCGCTACTTCAGCACCGATAAGCCGGGGAAATAATGAACTCTTGCTGCCAGTAGTTAGAAACCGTGGTAGTATTACCGAAACCGGGCCCCCGCCCGGTTTTTTCGTGTGGGGGCGCAGGGGAAAGTACATGGACATAGAAGAGCAATTGCTGATTGCTTTAAGCCTGATACTGGTATTTGAAGGCATTGTACCGTTTCTGTACCCACAACGCTGGCGCCAACTGGTACACCGGCTGGCCGGACTCGATGACCGGCAGCTGCGCCTGGCCGGCCTGGTCTGCATGCTGGCAGGTGTGGTTTTACTCTATCTCAGTAGATAAATCTCAGTAGACGGCAGGCCGCTTCATGCTGGCAACATGTTACCGATGTTCCAGCGGCAAAATGATTTCCCTGTGCAGCTCTGTATTGCATTGAAACTAAGAGACCGATTCCATGGGTAAGACTGTTGTCGTACTTGGCACCCAGTGGGGTGACGAAGGTAAGGGCAAAATTGTCGACTTGCTGACTGAACAAGCCGAAGCTGTCGTACGCTTTCAAGGCGGCCACAACGCCGGACATACATTGGTGATAAACGGTGAAAAAACCGTTCTGCACCTGATCCCCTCCGGCATACTGCGCGACGATGTTATCTGCTACATCGGTAACGGGGTAGTGCTCTCACCCGAAGCACTGCTCAAAGAGATGAAGCAGCTTGAAGAGACTGGAATTCCAGTGCGTGAGCGTTTGAAACTCAGCCCGGCCTGCCCGTTGATTCTGCCCTACCATGTCGCCCTGGACCAGGCGCGCGAACAGGCCCGTGGTGAAGCCAAAATCGGCACCACCGGCCGTGGCATCGGGCCGGCCTATGAGGATAAAGTCGCCCGCCGTGGCCTGCGCGTTGCCGACCTGCTGCACCCACAACGGTTTGCCCGCAAACTGAAAGAGGTGATGGAGTATCACAACTTCTCCCTGCTGCACTATTACAAGACAGAGGTCGTTGATTACGAAAAAGTGCTGAACGATACCATGGCCATGGCGCAGGAGTTGATCCCGATGATTGACCGGGTTTCTGACCGCCTGCATGAACACTACCTTCAGGGTGATCATATCCTGTTTGAAGGTGCCCAGGGTTCCATGCTGGATATCGACCACGGTACCTATCCGTATGTGACCTCCTCCAACACCACCGCTGGCGGCACGTCGACCGGCTCCGGCTTTGGTCCGCTGTACCTTGACTACGTGCTGGGCATCACCAAGGCGTACGCCACTCGCGTTGGTTCCGGCCCATTCCCCACAGAACTTGATGATGAAAACGGTCGCCACCTGGCGAAAGTGGGTAATGAGTTTGGTGCCACTACTGGTCGCCCCCGTCGCTGTGGCTGGTTTGATGCTGTGGCGTTGAGACAGGCGATTCAGATCAACTCAGTCAGTGGTCTGTGTCTGACCAAGCTCGATGTGCTGGATGGTCTGGAAACCATCCGCATCTGCGTGGACTACAAAAACGCCGACGGTGACTCCATTACCACGCCGGTAGATGTGGAAGAGTACGAGGCGGTGCAGCCGGTCTACGAAGAGATGCCTGGCTGGAGTGAGTCTACTTTTGGTGTCAAGAGTCTGGAGCAGCTGCCGGCCAACGCCCTTGCCTACATCAAGCGTCTTGAGGAAGTTACCGGAGCACCTATTGATATTATCTCCACCGGCCCTGACCGGGTTGAAACCATTATTTTGCGCCAGCCTTTTGCCTGACGTCCAGCGTTCTTTCCTGCGGCAAAATAGCCGATTTATCCTTCGATAAATCGGCTATTGTTCTATTCTATTTTCTGTCTTTGCATTGATCTGCCAATAGATGTACTAATAACAAATGGATTTTCAACTATCTGATAGTTGGCACCATGACATAATTGCCCAAGCATTATGAAACCACTTTTTGCCCCCACTGTTTCGGGCTTGGATAACTCACACAACGAGGTGTAACAATACATGCCAACAGGGTGGAAAAGTCAGGACAGTCAGGCAGCCCTTGAGGCGCAGCGATATGAGAATCCTATCCCCAGCCGACTGTACATTATGGAGTTCCTCGAGCAGCACGGCGCACCAGTCAGCCACCGTGGACTGTGCCGGGCACTGGGCATCAAAGACGAAGAACAAAAAGAAGCCCTGATGTTCCGCCTCAAGGCCATGATCCGTGATGGCCAGTTGCTGCAAAACCGCAAAAATGCCTATGCCCTGGTCAGCAAACTTAACCTGATCAAGGGCCGGGTACAGGGCAATAAAGATGGGTTTGGTTTTTTAATTCCCGATGATGGCGGTGAAGACTTATACCTGTCGTCCAGGGAGATGCGTCAGCTGTTTGATGGTGACCGGGCCGTAGTACGTGAGTCTGGTTTAGACCATCGCGGGCGTCGGGAAGGTCAGCTGGTTGAAGTGATCGAAAGAAATACGACGCAGGTTGTAGGTCGTTACTACGTGGAGTCTGGCGCCGCCTTCATCGTGCCGGAAAATTCGCGCATCAGCCGGGAAGTTATTGTCCAGCCAGGGCCACTGATGCCTACTGAAGGCCAGTACGTCCTGCTGGAAATTACCCAGCAGCCGGGTAAGCGTCATATGCCTGCTGGCATTGTCAAAGAGATTCTCGGTGGTCGGGCCGATGCGGGCATGGAAGTTGAGGTGGCGGTGCGTACCCACAATATCCCCCACACCTGGCCAGAAGCGGTGGAGAAACAGTGTAAAAAATTTACCACCAAAGTGGCCGAAGCGGACAAAAAAAACCGAATTGATGTACGAACATTGCCTTTTGTCACCATTGATGGTGAAGATGCGCGCGACTTTGATGATGCCGTTTACTGTGAGGCGAAAAAAGGTGGCGGCTGGCGACTATATGTGGCCATTGCAGATGTCTCTCATTACGTAAAGCCCGGCTCAGCACTGGACGAAGAGGCCGTAAACCGGGGGACATCAGTCTACTTTCCCGGCCATGTAATTCCCATGTTGCCGGAAGTGCTGTCCAACGGCCTCTGTTCACTGAACCCTGAAGTTGACCGCCTGGCGATGGTTTGTGAGATGACCATCAGCGGCAAAGGCAAGATTTCCGGCTACCGGTTTTATGAAGGGGTTATTCGCTCCCATGCCCGGCTAACCTATACCAGCGTTTGGGAGATGTTGTCCGATTCGCCGGAAGGTAAGACGCTGCGTAAACAGTACTCACCGTTGGCTCCTCATATAGATCAGCTGTATGAACTGTTCAAAACCCTGGTGTCCGTGCGCGCAGAGCGGGGCACCATCGATTTTGATACGGTAGAAACCCAGATCATTTTTGGTCGCCATCGGAAGATCGAGCAGATTGTTCCCCGTCAGCGCAACGATGCCCACCGGTTAATCGAGGAGTGTATGCTTTGTGCCAACGTATGTGCAGCAAAGTTTTTGGAAAAACACGCACTGCCCGGCCTGTATCGCGTTCACGAAGGACCAACGCTGGAGAAAAAACTTAATCTGAACAGTTTTCTGGGCAGTCTTGGCCTTGCCCTGTCGTCCGGTAAGATTAATCCCCGGGATATTCAGGCACTGTTACAGAAAGTCAAAGATCGACCGGACTACCATGTAATTCAGACCATCGTCTTGCGCTCCATGAGTCAGGCGGTTTACAGCGGCGATAATCTGGGTCATTTTGGCCTGGCATTTAAAGCGTACGCCCATTTCACATCCCCCATTCGTCGTTATCCAGACCTGCTGGTGCACCGGGCGATTCGCCATATTATTCGCTCCGACATCCCCTCCCGCCATGTGCTGCGTGCCCCTGGTGCCACAGTGATCCCCAAAAAACGGATTTACCCTTATAAAGCCGGCGATATCCAGACCCTTGGAGAGCACTGTTCAACCACGGAAAGACGCGCTGACCTGGCCACTCGTGATGCTATGGACTGGCTGAAATGCGACTACATGCAGCAGCATATTGGCCAGACATTCAGTGGCATTGTCTCGTCGGTCACCAGCTTTGGCCTGTTTGTTGAACTGAAAGATGTTTATGTTGAGGGGTTATTGCACGTCACCAGTCTTCCGGATGATTACTACATTTACGACAATGTGCACCACTGCATGAAAGGTGAGCGAACCGGGCGACGTTTCCGCCTTGG
>JAQFVO010000822.1 GCA_027942505.1 Endozoicomonas sp.
TCCGTTTCCTATCTTCTTGTGGCTCAACCTCGTGATTTTCTTGGTCAAAGCGTCGTTCCAAGGGAACCACACCCATCCGGATACAAACGTTCACTGATCAATTGATGCCGGTTAATGCCGGCTTCTGAGTCAAATCTTCCAGCTATAAAATCTCATAAATGGCATGACGGGTCCGGCCATGGGTGGACAGTCGAATGTTGTCCAGTACCTTGCTGTTAACCATTGTCCGAAAAGCCCTTGCCAGACGCATCTTTTGCAGGTCATCCTGAACTGGCCACAGTTCCAGAGCATTCAACAATTCTGATACTGACAATAAGTCACCTTTCTGCCCTCTATCGATAACTTGTTGCAAAGGCGTTAAAAACAAATTAAGTCGTAATTTCATAGAGTCATCCTGTTTTACCCAGCCAACAGCTCCAACCAATGGGGCAGGAAGCATCCGAAGCAACAACTATGACATCAGTAATCTTGTCGTACCTTTAGACCTTGGTGGGAAACACCTGACTGGCGTCATCAGAATGAACTGCTCTCAGGGTGAATGTTTAGCGCCAACTCCCTGCTATAGGCAGTTGCAACCGGAATCCATTGAAAGTAGCGGAATTAAACTAATGTCTAGCTGAAGAGGAACTGCCAGGGTCCACCGACCCTGGACAGTAAAAACAGCCTTAGCCTGTGAAGAGAGTAAGCAGTAGATATAAATAACGGGCAGCTACACCGGCGCAAATACCACCTATGGTGTGAGCCAGGATGGCCTTGGAGGTAAGCTGGCGAAAGCCCAATGAGTCAAGCATAGCGGTATGCGTACTTAAATAGCCACTCCAGCACATCCCCATGGCGGTAAAAACAGCAATATCACTGCCACTGATAATGCCCTGACTGATAAAGTTAGGCACCAGCGACATAGCAGCACCCACTGCACCGAGCGAAGTAATCGGGAAAGCCACCAGCTCGGCGTGCTCGAAACCAAACAGCAACTCAAACAACCAGCTCACATGGCCAGCCAGTCTTGGCAACAGGGCGACACCTTCGAAAGCGCCACCAGTGTAACCGGTAGCAGGAGCACCAAACGTCAGCACCATCACGAATGTACTGATAATCAATACCCCCGGAATAATGGCAACCCCCATTTTGACCCCGCCTTTACCACCATCGAGCAAGGCATTGAGAAAGCGCAGCCAGACCGGGTCTGTGGTGCGGGACTCATCAAGCATTTCGCTGTGTGTATCAGAAAAGCTTAATTCGTGCAGACTCAGATCATTGGCAATAAATCGCTGCATCAGACGCGTTGAGATGATCGCCCCAACCACAGCACCGACCAAACCGACCATGGCTGGAACAAAATAGGTAGTACCGGTCTGCTGATTTTGCAGAGTTGCCATAAAGGTAATGACAATCAGCCCCATACCAAACGACGTACCGAAATTGGTCAGAGAGATAATTTCCGGCACTTTGAAGGAGTGATTAAACCGACGATCTTTGGCCAGACTGATAATAGCCGGATTATCGGAGAAAAAAGTCATCATGGCGGCCATGGCAGCACGACCAGGCAGATTAAACAGGGGCCGCATCAACGGAACCAGCATCCGCTCAATCAGGGAGATAACGTGAAACTCCACCAGCAGACGACCAGCCGCCCCGGTTAAAACGGTAATCCCCATCAGAAACAAAACCGTATTCAACAGCAGCTGATGGGCAGTGTTAAACAGGGTGTTAAACATATGGGTAACACCCATTGTGCGTCCGAGATAGCCAAAAAGCAGACCCGCTGCGATCAGTAGAACCAACGGTTCAACAATGTGGCGCACACTCTTGCGTCGGCTAGTTGAGACTCCATTACTCATTGAAAATCCTGTCAGTGGCACAAAGCTGGGTAGTAAATAACATTTGCAAGTCATAAGCCATTGGTATTAACAGCTATCAGACTCAGTCAAACCAGTTCGCGCATTAATATTATTGTTAGTTCACAGTAGTTATTCTGTGAGCGCCTTAAAAATACACATCGGGCATTCTGAATCGGCGGGTTACCTGAGAGTTAATAAAATCAATTATCCTTTTTTGTGTCCTGCGGGAGTTAAAGTCCCTGTCTGCCAGCTCAAACATGATAAACGAGCAGAGCAGCTCAATCTCCACCTTGACATGTTCACCAATCCACCCAGAAGCCCTGGCAGCATCCACCCAATCCTTGATTTCGGTGTCAGTCAAACTCGAACATCGCCGAGACCACCGCTGCACAGGTGCGGGGGAGTTACTAACTGTTGATGAGACTTTTGTCTGATCAGCAGGCGTAGGCACTGTTAAAAAATCAGTAAGTACTTTTTCTGCCTCCCGACTATTCAGATCGAGATCCGCCATTTTGTTATTCATAAAGTCCAACAACTTAACCTCACTGACATTCAACTCCACCGGTATCAGATCCTTCTGTTTCAGATCAGCAACCACGGCACGAGCGTTGTGAATATTGGCAGCACACCCCATTTTGGCAACAATAGAACCCTTGCTAGCGGGGCCAGAAGCACCCACATCAGCAGGTGCTTCTGAGGCAACTTTCGGTACCGACATTGTTGCAGCGGCGTCAACTGACGCTGAGGAATCAGCTGATAACACAGGCTCACACACGACATCTGTCAGCTCCAGAACATCCTTGCGACAGGTAGGACACAGCTTGTCATTTTTGACCGGAACGTCCACAAATTCATACGTATCCGGATCGACGCCAGACACCAGCATATCCTCATACACAGTCCGCTCCCCCAAGGGCAAGTCATCGGTATTAAGAGTACTGGTCGACGACACCTGGGTGTTCCAGGACTTCATCAGACAATGGCGATGGTAGAAGGCATTGCAACCACAATCCAGCTTGACGGTTCTACCCAGATAACGACCTTCATCATCGCGAACATGTTCAAAGGCATTGTCAAGGCAAATCGAACAGACGTGATTGTGGGTTATCGTTGCGTTAGCGTCCACAAAGCAAGACTCCTATCTGATACCCTGCATTTAGGGGTTCCTTAAGTAACTTCCACATTTTCAAGGGCGCTGCCCGCAAAAGCACAAACGGTTGGGCTTTTTGAATGCGTTCTGAAATGTGGAAATTATTTCAGGACATTTACATTCATTTGACACGAAATCTGGCAATAAGTTGCAAGGAGGCCGCAAAGCCACGCAACACCGACCACAAGAATCCATGTTGCGAAACGGGTTTCAGGCGTGCTCCCGAGTAGTACGGAAAGTGATATCCGGGTAACGCTCCTCGGCCAGCGACAGGTTCACCCGGGTTGGTGCCAGGTAGGTCAGGCAACCACCGCCATCCATGGCCAGGTTGTCCGAGCACTTGCGTTTGAACTCTTCGAGTTTTTTACTGTCACTACAGTCAACCCAACGGGCAGTGTTGACATTCACCGGTTCATAGATGGCCTCAACCTTGTACTCGTCCTTCAGGCGGCGCATAACCACATCAAACTGTAACACCCCAACGGCACCAAGAATCAGGTCGTTGTTATTCATGGGCATGAACAGCTGCGTGGCGCCCTCCTCCGATAACTGTTGCAGGCCCTTTTGCAGCTGCTTCAGTTTTAACGGGTCTTTCAGGCGCACACGGCGAAACAGCTCCGGGGCAAAGTGGGGAATCCCCATGAACTTGAGCATTTCGCCCTGGGTAAAGGTATCGCCGATCTGAATGGTGCCATGATTGTGCAAACCGATGATGTCACCGGAAATGGCTTCATCGACGTGAGAACGATCACCAGCCAGGAAGGTGACTGCGTCGGCAATCTTCACCTCTTTGCCAATGCGCACATGCTTCATTTTCATGTTGCGGGTGTACTTCCCGGAACAGATGCGCAAAAAGGCGATGCGGTCACGGTGCTTCGGATCCATATTGGCCTGAATCTTAAACACGAAGCCGGAGAAATTCTCCTCATTGGCCACCACCATGCGTTCATTGGTCTGGCGGGGCATGGGGGACGGCGCCCATTTGACAAAATCATCCAGCATTTCACGCACGCCGAAATTGGTCAGTGCGGTACCAAAAAATACCGGCGTCATCCGGCCCGCAAGGTACTCATCGAGGTCAAATTCATGGCTTGCGCCACGTACCAGCTCAATCTCGTCGAGCAACTCGGCATGAAGATCCCCGAGCAGAGCTCGGGCCTCTTCCGACTCAAGCCCATGAATACGGATATCGTCGGGCACCACGCTGGCCTGGCCGGGCTTGAATACATGAATCGTATCAGTGTAGAGGTTGTAAACCCCCTTAAACTGTTTGCCCATACCAATTGGCCAGGTGACAGGGGCGCATTGGATTTTCAGGATATCTTCAATTTCATCCAGCACTTCGATCTGGTCACGCACCTCACGGTCCATCTTGTTGACAAAAGTAAAGATCGGCGTATCACGCATACGACACACCTCCATTAGTTTGATAGTGCGATCCTCAACCCCCTTGGCGCCGTCAATAACCATCAGACAACTGTCGACTGCCGTTAACGTCCGGTAAGTATCCTCGGAAAAGTCCTCGTGTCCTGGCGTATCGAGCAGGTTGACAGTCTGCCCGCGGTAAGGAAACTGCATGACCGAGGTGGTGATGGATATGCCCCGTTCCTGCTCCATTTTCATCCAGTCCGAGGTGGCCATACGACCACTCTTGCGACCTTTTACGGTACCGGCCAGCGCAATGGCACCACCGAGCACCAGCAGCTTTTCAGTGATCGTGGTCTTACCCGCATCCGGATGCGAAATAATGGCGAATGTGCGTCTGGCTTCTACTTCCCGGGTGAGGGATGACTTGGTCATAGGTGCGTTCCAAATTGTGTACCCCTTTTTCCCGGCCGCCGCAGCGGTGGTCAAAAGCAATGGGACAGGAATGTCTGAGGATCGTGATAGTGATGGGTGAATTATCCAAATCGCTGACTGGACTGCAAGTGAACTTTCCCGGGACCACTGCCCGCAAGAGTACGAGCGTTGCCTGTTTGTCGGGTAGCGGGAAACGTCCTGAATTGTGGGAGTATTTTAAGGACAACTCAGCAGTGAATACTACTGACGAAAGTCGATCATCAGGCGGGCAGGTTTGTGGTGCCAGCTGGAAAAATCCAACCATTGAGGATAGGTGGTCTTGGCAATCAGCTGGTCGCCCTGCCCTGATGCCGACACAACCTGAGCGGCAATTTCACCGGCTTTCACGCCGTTGGTGACTTTACGCCGGACATTGACCTTCACTTCCCGTGACGCTTTCTTCGATCTTGCATCGAAATGGGTGAACGTGACATCAACCTGCACTGGGTAATCAACAATACCCCACCAATCCTCCTGGTTAATCAACAGAAACCGTCCCCGGGGTACCCGTCGCGGGTCAAACATATCATGATCCGCAGCAAAGGTACTGGCAGCTTCACTCAGATCGGCGTAGCGGACAACATGACCATGTATAGTGCTGTACCCGGTAATCCGCCATGGTGAGGCTGCCGGTAATTCTATGGCGGTCAGGCTTGCAGCCCCAGGGTAGGGCCAAACAACGCTTGTCGTCAGAAAAATAGCCCCGGCAGCGATGGCAACTACCGTAAAGAGAACCGCAACGCTGACCAGTCCATTCGACACGCTATGATGAAAGGACTCGCTGTAGGAACCCAAGAGAACCGGAGAATCCCACCATATCGAGTGAGCGTTATACTGGGAATAACCTTTGGGACACATCCCGTAGCGGCAATTCTGAACCAACCGATAAAGATCCAGAAGCCGGTAATCAATCTCTCCTTTCTGTAACCGTGAGTCCATGTCTTCGGCACTGACTGACACAGTAGTGAAAATACCGACCAAAAACAGAAATACCAAGGCTCTGGATACCCTGCCAGGAAATTGTACAACCACGGGCAGCCCCCTCAATAACACAGCAAGTGCTACAACCGACCAAGTAGATGCCGAGTCCGGGAAATAGTTCCCCGTTTAACATGACCGGGACTTGAAAGATATTGAGCACCACCATCCACAAACAGGGCGCAAGTTCTTACATCGCTCCGGGAACCTTCCTGCTTCGTCACGCCTTCCCTGGACATTGAGGATGTTGAAAAGAGCTTATGGAAATGACCATTAAGAAACGACCACAGACTCAGCTGTCATACTGTACAGGATCCACCTCACAGGGAGGTGAATGCCCGGATAGATGGCTAACCCTGCCAGATGGGTTCCGAAAAATCCCTGTACACAATGACAGCGCAGTGACTTGACCTTTTGCGACAACCTCGAGTGAGGTCGTCGCAAAAGGCTCTGAAAAGAAGGGAACCACAAAGACACGAAGACACAAAGTTTTTTCTGAGCCTGCTCAGGCTACGCCCGGCAGACAAAAAAGGCTTCCTTTGTGCCTTGGTGTCTTTGTGGTTCAACGCTTTTTTGCTATTTGCGACGCCCTCTCTCGCTGTCATCCCGCATTTGGACTGCGCAAGAAGGAATTTAAGACTTGAGATAGCCTTATCGGGCCGGGCGGGGCCGCCGAGGCCGCGCAGGCGAGGCTCTACGCGAAAACATGGTAACCCGAGCGTATGAGGTTCGTGGAGGATAAAACAGTCGGGCAGCCTGCGAAAAATTAACGTCGAATGTCTTTCATAATGCAGCTTGAGTAGGTGCTCATCTTGGGTCAGATATCAGAAATTTCCTGCCCGCTGGTGTTCCAGATAAACAACTAATGACGTTCAATGACTGATCTATACTCAAAGCTGATCTACCAACAGGTTGAGTGTGATGAAGAAAATTTATCTGTGTTGCAGTGCCGGTATGTCGACCAGCATGCTGGCGAAGAAAATCAAGGAGGCGGCAGA
>JAQFVO010000841.1 GCA_027942505.1 Endozoicomonas sp.
TTTCCGTGCACACCTCAAGACACTATACAAACGTTAACAGTTTGGAATTAGTAAACAAGAGTAAAAATGACTGGTCAAATCTCAGGGCAATCAAGAAAGACCATGAATGATTAACCCAGTTATTTGATCAGACAGAAAAAAAGACACCCACAAATATAACTCTACGGATTTGGCCGTTGATGCCTGCTTGTTGAACATTTCATTATTTTCATTGTCTATCAATAAAAGAGTTGGGTTTATTCCGATCAAAAAGTTATTTTGGCACATAAAGTAATCCCCGATTATTGCTGGGTACTTTGTCTGATTACTCAATTCACTTGACAGAAATATACCAACATTCAATTGGAGATTTACAAGAGTATGTTTGACTCAAAACTTCCCCCATATGGGAACGGAACCAGTTCCGGCAGTGCTTATCCCACCGGCAATAATCCCGTCAGAGGACAAAATAAAGCCTTTATCGTTAGATCAGACACTGAATCGGTGACCTGTGTCACGATTGTTAACCCACCCCACGCCTTGGCTCACTTTGCAGCTATGGTGATAAGTCAAGGATCCTCTCCCCAGTCGCAGAATCCTCCTGACATAAACTCAGAAATAACAGTCCCCCAAGTGGTGCGGTTCTGCTGTCAGGTCGAACAATTATCCTGCGAAACTCTCTATTTGCTGGCAGTTCACCTAAATCTTCCCCGCGATTTTCGCTTGGAGCAGTTAACAGAGCAGAAAGCAAATAATGTTCACCCTGATGGAAGTCTGAATTCTGGCTTGTACAGGGTACTTACTAACAAGACCATTACCCACCAACAACTGCTGGTTGCCCTGTCCCGGAGCTACAGACAGGACCTGGTCAATAAGTACTGTCAGCTGACTCAGATCACGTTTATTCCCGGGCCAAATGCCCTCTCTTGCGAGAACCCATACATTCATCGACGTACTGATGATGCCAGGCGCAGTGATGATTACGACCGATCTCCGACAGATAAGAGTCAGGTACTGAGTGATTCAGACTTGTGTCGGATATTCTGCGGGCAGCTGTATGCGAATGTCATCACCCCAGAGATCCTTGCCCAAGCCGCTGGCTACCCGGAACTGATGAATGACCCACTTTTGACTAAATTGAAGCAAAACCAGCTGGACGTATACCTGTTGCTGGAGAAAATTCTGGCAAAGAAGGGGCAAATGACCATTGGGGATGTTCAGGAAATCCTTTACAAACCCGAAATTCTGGAGATCCGCTTTGCTAATCGACTGGATAAGCTTATATCGCACCAGCCCAGCATCATGGAAGCGCAACTACAGTCTTGGCAAATACCCACTGATCGTCTGCACCCCCCACAGTTATTTGGATTTCTCTCACAACTGGACGCAAAAGAGATCTTGCCAGACCTGAAATCATTTGCCTTAGCTCTGGGCATGCCGGCCTTCCGGGTCACTCAAATACTGAAGTTTTACTGCGGTCGTTCCATATTACAAGACCTGATGGAGGTCATCCAGAAAGCTGAGCATGTTTCGGTGAAACTCACCAAAGGACACCTCCTTTATGCCCTGAAAGAAAGCATTTCATCGGATAAGATGGCTGACTTGGACAGCCTGTTGCAGGAACAACCTCTGTTTCAACAAGTCGTGGCCACCAAGCTCCCCGAAGCAGACACTTTCTCGCCGCAGAAAGAGAGCAGCCTGCCTCATCGCTCAGAGCCGTTAACCATGTCCATTCTCAGTGACCTGCCGCTAAGCCACAACTGGTTTGACATCGGTTTGGCCATGGGACTTACTCATGATGAACTTAAGGAGATTGATGACAAAGCCAGCCCCAAAAGCAAGGCAGCGGCCTTTTACCTGTCGGCTAAGCTGACCGAACCTCACAGAAAACTTGAGACCGGGCACCTGTTCGAGGCCCTTTGCCTGCTCAATGATCAGGACACTCTGGAGTATTTTCCCGAACACCTGTCGGCCAAACCTGAAAATACCCTGCCAGAGGCAACAAGCCGGGCTATGGCTGTTAGCCGTTCTGAGATTCTTGCAAGGGAATGACAACAATAAAAAGTTGCTATCCTGTTCAGTTGCCTTGTTTTTTTTCGGGAAGCACTGAAGCTGAACATCATG
>JAQFVO010000866.1 GCA_027942505.1 Endozoicomonas sp.
GCCGGGCTGGTCAGCAAAATTTTCGGCGGAATTGCGGTTGCCTTGATGGCAATAGTTGCCGCGGTTATGGTAGCCGGTGCGGTATTCACCGGTGGCGCTTCAGCCATTGCCGCTGCCGGCTTGATGGTAGCAGCAACTGCTCTGGTCATCACTATGACGGTTTCTGCTGAAACCGGTAATTGGATGATGGAAGTATTTGGCACCAGTAAGAATGCAAAAATCGGTGCCATGGTATTCTGGTCTGTTCTGATTATGGCTATGACGCTCGGTGCGGCCGGGATTACCGGTCTTGCTGGTAGCGCCTCAGCCGCAGCCAACACCACTGCCACTGGTGCGGGTGCTGCTGCCAGTGTTGGCGGTGGTTCTGCCACAGTAACGGCATCAGCCACCACGGCCGCCACCACGGCGGCCAGAAGCGCCAAAATCGCTGCAATGACCACACGCTTTACCAAAGTTGTGCAGGTTGCTAATGGTGCTGCCATGGTGGGTGATGGTTCGGCCAGTGCCGTCAGCACCACCTACAACTATGATGCCGATATGCTGCGGGCTGAGGCAAAAGAGCTGCACGCCTGGATAATGCACAATCAGCACGTTATTGATGACATGGTCGAGGATATTCGCAAGGTCATTGAGGAGATGCAGCAGGGCTATTCGGTGGTGGCCAGCATTCTCAAAGACAACCACGAAACCAAATCAAAACTGATTGGCTCTATTAAGGGTTAAGCCAGTTATATGTACTTTGCTCTATAGAGCTTCAGGGAGGTAACTCATGGCAGAGATTTCTAACACAGGTGGAGCGGGCCAGATAGCACAACATCACCCGAGTGGGGAAGCGGCAAAGGCTGCTGCCCGCGAGCGGGTGGCGGCCGGACACCTGAACGGTGACAACATTCGGGTGTCCAGTCGGGATGCCAGAAGTGAAGCCCTTCGACAGTCTGGGCAAAACCAGGGCCCAAATCTGGATGCTCCGGATGATCTTAGCCCGGTGCAGATGGAAAAAGCCAATAGCCAGATGAAAGAGGTGAGCAAGCTGACCGATGAGGCGCTGGTCAGTGCCAAGTCCATGCTCAACAACGTTCTTGATGGTAAGGTTCCACCAGAGCAGCAGGCCAAGTTGCAACAGCACGCAAAGGTGCTTAATGGGTCAAGCCAGTACCTTGAAACCCTGGCCAACGGTAAGGGGTTGGACAACGCCCAGGGCAAGCGCAGCGTTCTGGCTGCTATGGACTTTAACGACGCCCAGCTTGAAGCCCTGATGTCGCTGGCCAACCCCGAAGATGCGGACAATTCGTTAGCCTCCCTGCACGGTGGTCAGAGTACGCTGGATCAAAAGAAATCTGTGTTGAAATCCATGGGCTTTAGCGACAGCCAAATTGATGCACTATTGTCCCTGGCCAACCCGGATGAGGATGGTAATGGCCTTGCTTCCCTGCATCAGGCCGGCTCCAGTCCCATGGCCGCTCTGAAAGCTCTGGGTTTTAAAGGGGCACAGGCAGAGCGATTGCTGTCTTTGCTCCATGGCGTGAGCAAAATGGCAGAGTTTCCCGGACAGGCTAAATTGCTGGCTGCCATGGGTCTTAACGACGCCCAGATTGAAACCGTCCTGTGGGCCAGTGACCCACAACTTTTGAAGCAGCAAAAGGCGCTGATGCAGGCTGCCGACCCAAATGCGGTGAAGCTGTTGCAGGCCAATGCCACAGGCCTTAACTTATTGTCACAAAACAATATTTTTGATCAAAAGATTCTTGAGCAGCTAGTGGATATCTTCACCGTTATGGAGTTGCTGCACAAAATGAGTGTGCAACAACGACGTTCGGCAAGGGAGTCGCGGGCGGTTGAGTACGAAGCGGCCAAGACAGAAGTACTGAACCAGGCTGAAGAGATGAAAAAAGCAGCCCTGATGTCGGCTGTTGGTGGCTGGGTCAGCGCCGGCACCAAGATTGCCGGTGGTGTGGTACAGGGCGGTCTGGCTATCAAGTCGGCGGCGGCTCCGAACCAAGGTGCCATGCAGCAGCAAGTGGCTCTGGCCAATGGTGTCTCCCAGGTGGTTACCGCCTCCGGTGATATGGTCAAGGCGGGTATGGATTACCAGGCCGGCATGCACCAGGCTCAGGTGAAAATCCACGAAGCAATGCAGAAGACTCACGACAATGCCGCACAGTATGAAAGTGAGTTTATGAATATGCAGTCGGATACCGTGCGCACCGTCCAGAGCAAGATGGATGAAATTATCCGTTCATGGTTTGAAACACTGAAGTCCACAACCAGGGCGTGATCAACCATTTTGGTAACAGGCGTGGTCTATAAGATGTAGCCAACCTGATGAGGTTGGCTTTTTCTTGTCACGAGGGATGATATGAGTGGAGTACAGGTTGGCGGAGTCCAACAACTAACGACTACACAAGGAATGGCTTCTTCGGGAGCCGTTGCAGCAGGACAGAAAAGCGGAGCCAGGGCAGGTCAGCCTGTTACTGCCACCAACCCGCCTTCGCCCATGAGCCAGGCGCTTGATGCTGCTGAAGAAGTCACCATGGGTGCTCATCGGCTGAGAAAGCCCAGCGAATTCAAGGTATCCAAGGGCAAATCAGGCGCTGAACGACAGCTTGAGTTAATCAGGAAAATCAAGTCTGTCCAAAACATTCAGAATGTCGATGACTTCAAGAGAAAATTTCCTGACCAACCCAATCCCGACCTCAACAGTGATGATTACCTGAAACAGGCCGGGGAGAGCTTCTCCGACCCCTTTCACCGGTACGTTGCCTTGCACGAACTGGCGCTTGACTATGGTGCTCAGCCAGATGATGAGATTTACCAGGCCATCGATGCACTGGAGGAGAATTTTCCTCAATGCATTGGGCTCGGCAATCAGATCTCCGATGCGGCCGAGCTGATTGAAGAGTGGCGCCCCGAATACTCTGTTGATCAGATAAAACAGGACTTCTTTGGCGAGGTTAAGGATTATAAGTCGCTCAGGAATGCTTTTAATGGTCTTCAGGACACAAAGGACGCTGCTTCTTTTACCAAGTCAGTAGATATGGAACTGAAAAGACTGGGCGGCCAGCTTAATTGCATGACGGTGGCCACTGAAGACACCCATCTGCGTGCGGTCGTCAATGATATGACAGCTCTCAAACGGGTCGTAGGCATGCATGATAACTGCATGGAAACTCAGGAGCAGATTCTTCGCCCACCTCAGAACATGAAACAGTTCGACGGCCACCGCTACATGGGAGAAGTACTGAAAATTATCGATAAGCAGTTTGTGGTTCACAGTGACTTTATCAACCTGTTGGGCGAGATGGGTACCGAAGACATCTCACAAAAATTGTTTCTGGCCAACAAAACCGGCTGCTTGTTCCGCGAGCTGCCGGAAGAGATATTTGGCAATGAACATATTAAACCGGGTATGGTCCAGACTCTCCAGGAGGTTCAGGACGAGCTGGCTCTTGAAGAAGAGGGTCTTAAGTCTGAGGGGAGTAACTATGGCCAAATCGGCGAACAAGAGGTTTCTCTCGACCAATTTGTGCACTCCGGCGACATACTGGGCGACCTGGGTGTAAACCTTACCGGCAGGAGTGAGCCTCAGGGTGGCCCCGGCCAGTCTCAGAGCGAGCCGACACAAGCACAACCCGATCAAAGTGAGCCGGTAAACTCGCCAGGAGAGCCTGTGACCGTGTCGGCAACGGGCAGTCTTGACGGTCTGGACGACAAGCAGCTGATGAGCAAGCAGGATGAACTGTTGCAGCAGGCGCGGGCGCTGCAACAACGCAAAGACCAGAATTACGTCTCAACCAGTTCAATAACGGCACTGAGCCACGCTTTGAACGATGAATCGGACGTATTGACTGCTTTGCAGAACATTGCTCAGCAAAGGGGGCGTGGCTTCGCCAAAGGCCTTAACATTGCCATTACCCCGGCAGGTGGTGACAAGGCACTGCAACTGATGCCTCCTGATAAAAAGGCATTGCAGGCGTGGGCTGCGCAGGAGGGTAACAATCTTGACGAGCTGGTCCGTACGGCAATGTCGGTGTTAGAAAATGACAGAGACTCAGGTTTTGACCCGGAGAAGGTCGGTATGGAGTTTGCCAATCTCAAAGATGCCATTACCCAAATAGATAACAGGATAAAGAGCAAACCGTTGCTGCGAGACCGGGGGGAGTCAGTTTTTGATCGCCTCGAGTATGCCCACAAATTTACTGTTCAGGCTGACCAGGGAGCAGTAAGCGTAGAAGCTGAAGTGCCAAAAGAGAAAACGGCATCTCCCGAAAACGGTCAGGCAAAGAAGGGTACCGCCAATGGTTCGCCGGGTCTGCCTGGTATTGGTGGCATACCGGTCCAGAACTCTGATGAAGGCGTTACGGAACGAAGAATCGGTTGAATAAGCCATGACCGCATTAATCGGCACTCGTTGTATTGGCCAGCTTAATCACAGGTTGGCGATTTAAACCAACAATCTGACTATTTGGATAGAGCACTTATGGACTGGCGCGACAATGTTGTTTCTGAATTGGGTGAGGGCATGGGAATCGATGGCCTCAATTTTGGTGATACCGGGGTTGTATGTCTGGAAATTGAAGGCTCTGGCGCTTTTTACATGGAGCGCAAAGACAGCGGTGTTTTAATGTATCTGGCCCGTGAGATGGACCGTTACAACGCGCTGCCTGCTCTGGAGGAAGTATTGGCCGCTTGCCATTATAAAAACAGTTTTCCATATCCTTTGCAGGCTGGTTTGCTGGAGAATCAACTGTTTATCAGCTTGTTTATGAACGATAACGATTTCAACCGCCCCAGTGTGGAAAGAGCCATACAGATTCTTTTGGATAAAGCAGATGAACTAAAGTTATAAAAGCACTTCTTGAAAGTGAGACCAATGTAGTACTTGGAAGTGAGGTTTTACTACCTCATTGAAACAATCTGACAACAGAGGTTACTAACGTGGCAGACAATATGATCAAAACAGGTGATCTGGCCGACAAAGCTCTGGAAAAAACGGCAGAGGGCTTTACCAGTCCTGACGAGGCTGATGCTGAAGCAGCAGGACGTTTTGCTGAGCTGGTATCTGGCCAGCCGAAAGAGTTTAACCCCATGCAGATTGCCGCAAGCCCTGATATGCCCGGCCTGACCCTGGGCGACAAAGTACTGCAAGGTATGCAGGGACTGCGGGATCACGTGCAAAGCCGGTCTGACATTATCCAGAACCACCTCAAGCCCGGCGAAGCAATGGGGATGCAGGATATGTTCAGAACTCAAATGGCATTGACCAATTTGATGATCACAGAGGACTACATAGGTAAAATTGTCAGCAAAAGTACCCAGACTTTTGACACGTTGTTGCGAAACCAGTAATGGTTTTTCTTCCGGCTGGAAGGGGCCAGTCGGAAGCGGTTCAGGCAATTTTCTTTCAGTACCCTTCTCTGCAAGATGTCTATATTCAAAAGCGGTAATTTTTCCCGGTAACTGGCCGCTAATAGTTAAAGCAATAAATACTCTAACGTGCATAAGGTTGGCTCGTCATGAAACAGGGGTTCGTCCAGAGCTTTAGATATACCATAGTGTGTCTCACCACTCTCTTATTGTTGGGCTGTAAAGTTGAGCTCTATTCGGGGCTTAACGAGAGAGAAGGTAACGAGATGCTCGCCATACTTCTCGATAATAATATTCCCAGTGAGAAACTGGTGGATAAAGACAAAGTTGTCACCATCATGGTCAACAGTCCGGATGTGTCCCGTTCCATCAAAATTCTCAGCAGTCTTGGGTTTCCCAAAGAAAAGTACTCATCCATAGGTGATATTTTTCCTAAAGACGGCTTGATATCGTCGCCTACTGAAGAGCGGGCCCGGTACACCTATTCCATGTCTCAGGAGCTCTCCTCAACGTTGTCGATGATCGATGGTGTGATTACCGCCCGGGTGCATGTGGTACTGCCCCAGGAGCAGGACAGTCTGACCGATGTCAACTACCCATCGTCGGCCTCGGTATTTATCAAATACACCCCTGAACTGGAACTGGCCGGTCTGGTACCCAAGGTGAAAACCCTGGTGGCGAATAGTATAGAAGGGCTTTCGCTGGAAAAGATCACCGTCTCTCTGTTCCCTGCCACGCGTCTCAACTCAGGCGGTTTCTCGGGGCCATCGACAGAGACGGTGCTGTTTGTTGATGTTGACTCGCAGTCGGCCGGAATGGTTCGTGTCATGGTCTACTCGCTGATTGTCCTGCTGATTGCCGCACTTGGTGCCGGTGGCTACTTCTTCTGGGTGACAGAGCAGAAGAAAAAGAAGAAAACATCTTCCTAGGTAACAGCCGATGAACAGCAATCCAGGCAAACATAATCTGTTTCAGGAATACAACGGGACGAGTCTGTTCAACCTTATGGTTGAATTCAATCTCTTCCCGATCCGCTACGTGCATAAAAGTTGGTTGAAAGACGACGAGCATGCCCAGCTGCTCAAAGGACTGAGTTCAAGTCCGTCGGCTGAGTTCGGTACCTCGAGCTATCTGTTAAACAAGTTTGGCGTTGGCAATGCTTTTGATTACGACTTTGCCCGATTGGATAAACGAGCCATTTTTGCCAGTGCTCACGAGATCAGACGTTTGGCTTTCTATTTAGGATTGATTCTTAATGAAAGCACCATCCGTTCGGTTATCCGCAGGGATGAGCGTGAGGCCTTGGCAAATTGCATCGGGGAAGAGGCCTACCGCTTTGCCGTGAAAAAGGCCCAGTTCATCGCTGGGGCGGCGAAAAAAGGTGGTCCAAGTCTGTTGATTGACTTTACCCGTCTGGAGCGCTTTAAAGCCTACCTGGAACACACCGGTCAGCACGTCATTGCCACGGCATTTTCTGATCTGCCGGAGGCCTTTTCACAACGATTAATGATGAAAATGCCCAGCAGCTGGCAAAAGGTACTGAGTTCTCCTGACGCCGGAGGGCTGAGCAAAGAACAATGTGAGAAGTTACTGGTTAAAACCCATAAAGAGGTGAATCGACAGTGGCGGCACCTGTTATCCTGAGCAATATCCAGCTTGATCTGGATCCATCCTGCCGAATTCTCAAGGCAGAAGATTACGTCGTCTATCTTGAGGCCCGCGAAGTTATCTCTGCTGCCCAGCAAGAAGCAGAAGATATTATTGCCAAGGCCCGAAAGACCTACGAGGACGAAAAAAGGCGCGGCTACCAGGAAGGACTGGCTGAAATCAAAGGAGAACAGGCCGACCACATTTTGAAGGTAGTCAGTCGGACCATCAACTACCTTTCCGATATTGAAGACACGCTGGCCAATATCCTGATCGGTGGCGTGAAGAAAATTATTGGAGAGTGTGATCACAAAGCCCTTGCCATCAGCCTGGTGAAAAACGCCCTGCAGCATGTGCGCAATGAAAAACACGTCACCATCCGCATTGCGCCGGGCGAGTACGAAGCGGTGCAAGGGCAGCTGAACGATATATTGGCAGAATATAAAGGCGTGGGCTTTATCGATCTTGTGGCCGACCCACGGCTGTCTGCCGGTGACTGTATTATGGAGAGTGAAATCGGCGTGGTTGATGCCAGCGTAGACGTGCAGATGAAGGCCTTACAAAAACGCTTTGACAAAATTAAGTCCATGTCAGCACTGACTCACGAAGCACAAATGGCCAACAAGGCGCCCTGATTCTTCCTGCCAACAGGACGGCTTTGTCAATAGCTGTCCTTTTTCAATTTTCCACAAATGTTCATGACGACGGTTTGTCACCCTCTGTCATGAAAGCTTTAGCCATAGAGTCACACAGACACAGAGGAAAAGCTTTTTTCTCTTCTTCGTGTCTCTGTGCCTGGGTGGCAATTTTCTTTCACGGCAAACATCCTGCAGATTACTCCATCTGAAGATGTGGAAATCTTCGATTTTCGCCATTTTCAGGGCTACCTGATGTTGTTTTCTCGGTGGTCACCGTTTCGTATTTCATTATCAGGCTGCAGTTGTTTTTATTCAGGACAGTTTTTTACGACACACTCTGTTTTGTCCTGCGTAATTGTGCGTATGTTTTGTGCTGTGGTCGTTGCGTTGCCGTGATTAATCTTTATTTCATCACGCGAAAGTAAGTTTTTGCCGAAAAAATGCTTTTTTTTTGGCTTTTACCAGTGGTTTTAGTTGTCAGTTCAGATAGAATCCGCCCCTAATTAATTATCCCTTTCATTACAATTATATTTGCCTGTTTGCTGACCAGAATGAGTTTGATTTCTCCAGATAATGGCAGTAAATAGCGGTAGAGGTTTGTGTATGCAGGTCATAAAGGCGGATGTAGCCATTGTCGGTGCCGGCGGTTCCGGTTTGCGGGCTGCGATTGCCGTGGCAGAAAAAAATCCTGAATTGAAGGTGGCCCTGATCTCCAAGGTCTACCCAATGCGTAGCCACACGGTTGCTGCCGAAGGTGGCTCAGCCGGCGTTATTCAAGACCATGACGCCTTTGAACACCACTTTGTCGATACCGTTGCCGGTGGTGACTGGCTGTGCGATCAGGATGTGGTTGATTACTTTGTCTCCCACGCCACGGAAGAGATGATTCGCCTTGAGCATTGGGGCTGTCCGTGGAACCGTAAAGACGACGGCGACGTCAACGTTCGTGCCTTCGGCGGCATGAAGATTGAGCGTACCTGGTTTGCGGCTGACAAATCCGGTTTCCACATGCTTCACACACTGTATCAGACATCTGTCAAGTACCCATCCATTGAGCGCTACGACGAGTATTTTGCCACTGACTTGATCATGGAAGATGGCCGTGCCCAGGGTGTTGTCGCCATTGAAGTAAAAACTGGCGAGCCAAAAGTCTTCCTGGCCAAGTCTGTGGTTCTGGCCACTGGCGGCTCTGGTCGTATTTTCCGCTTCAACACCAACGGTGCTATTGTTACCGGTGACGGCCACGCTATGGCCCTGCGTGCTGGTGCACCACTGCGTGATATGGAGTTCGTACAGTATCATCCAACGGGTCTGCCAGGCTCTGGTGTCCTGATGACCGAAGGTTGTCGTGGTGAAGGTGGTATCCTGCTGAACAAAGATGGCTATCGCTATTTGCAAGACTACGGTCTGGGGCCGGAAACTCCGGTTGGTCAGCCCAAGAACAAATACATGGAGCTGGGCCCACGGGACAAGCTTTCCCAGGCGTTCTGGCATGAGCAGCGCAAGGGTCGCACCATTGACACCCCATTGGGTGATGCAGTGCACCTGGATTTGCGCCACCTGGGCGAACAGAAGCTGATGGAGCGTCTGCCGCTGATTTGTTCTCTGGCGAAAAACTACCTGGGTGTTGACCCTGTTCATCAGCCGATTCCGGTACGTCCTGCCGTGCACTACACCATGGGCGGCATCAGAACTGACATCAACTGCGCTACTGATCTGGCTGGTCTTTTTGCCGCCGGTGAGTGTGCCAGCGTGGGTATGCACGGTGCTAACCGTCTGGGTTCTAACTCTCTGGCCGAAACCGTGGTCTTTGGTAAGGTAGCCGGCGACAGTGCCGCTGATTTTGCCAGCCAGAACGTCATGTCCGATGAGAGCAAGTTGATCGAACAGGCAAAAGCGCACCTGGCTCGCATTGAAAGCCTGCGCAATGCGAACGGCACTGAAAAAGCGTCCCACCTGCGTCATGAAATGGTGAAAACCATGGAAGACAATTTCGGTATTTACCGGGTTGGCGAAGAGATGCAAGCCGGTCTGGACAAAATCTCCGAGCTGCGTGAGCGCTTCAAGAACGTCAAAGTAGAAGACAAGAGCAAAGTATTCAACACTGAACTGCTGCAGGCATTTGAGCTGCAAAGCTCGCTGATGGTGGCTGAGTGTATGGCCATCGGTGGTGTTGAGCGTAAGGAGTCCCGCGGTGCGCATCAGCGGATTGACGGCTTTGAAGCCCGTGATGACGTGAACTTCCTCAAGCACTCCATCACCTTCTGCAACGGTGATGCCCAGCCACGGTTGGAGTACGAAGACGTTAATGTGACCCGCTTCCAGCCAGAAGAGCGTGTCTATGGCGCAGCGGCCGAGAAACAGGCGGCTGAAAAAAGCGGTGCAGGGAAGTAAGGGGAGCCAGCATGACTGATAAAACCATAACCATCGAGATTCTCCGTTACAATCCGGAAGCCGATGACAAGCCAAACTATGGCTCATTCACCATTCCCTATGTGGAAGACTGGTCCATGCTCGACGCCCTTGAACACATCAAGGACGAGCTGGATTCCACGCTGGCTTACCGCTGGTCCTGCCGTATGGCGGTATGTGGCAGCTGTGGTATGGTCATCAACGGTACGCCTAAGCTTGGTTGTGAGACCTTCCTGCGCGATTACTATCCTAACCCGATCCGGGTTGAGCCGTTGGCCAACTTCCCGATCGAAAAGGATCTGATTGTTGACGCTGACGACTTCATCAAAAAGCTGGAGTCGGTGAAGCCATACATCATTAACGCCATGGAGAAGCCGGTCGCTGAAGGGGTGAACAAGCAGACGCCACAGCAGCTGGGCCTGTACAAGCAGTTCTCCATGTGCATCAACTGTATGCTGTGTTATTCGGCCTGTCCGCAGATGGGTCTGAATCCGCTGTTTACCGGTCCTGCGGTTATTGCCCTTGGTCACCGTTACAACCTGGACAGCCGGGATGACGGTTATGACCAGCGTACCGAAGTGATTCAGGGTAAAAACGGCGTCTGGTCGTGCACATTTGTCGGCTACTGCTCTGAAGTCTGCCCGAAGAATGTTGACCCGGCCGCTGCCATTAACCAGAACAAACTACAAGGCTCCCAGGATTGGGCGCTGTCGTTCCTGATGCCCCGCAAAGGAGACAAGTGATGAGTCGTCGTCCTTATGTGCGCCCCATGAAGCGCACCTGGTTTATGGATCATCCCTTTTACCGTAATTACATGATCCGTGAGGCATCCTGTATCGTTGACGGTCTTTACTGCCTGAACCTGTTTTACGGCCTGATGCAGTTGACCCGTGGTGAGGCTGCCTGGAACAGCTGGCTGGCTTTGCAGGCCAATCCGCTGATGATTCTGTTCACCGTCGTGACTCTGGGCCTGACCATCTATCACGCTGTGACTTATTTTGATATGACGCCCCGTGTCCTGCCTCAGCAGATTCGCAAGATGGTTAAGGATAAGGTGGTCAACATGCTGATGTACGTTGGGCTGGCAGTCAGCTCTGCGGCCATTGTGGCAGCTTCTGTGATGGGACTTTAAGGGAGAGGGAACATGAGCAACAAACGTCATATTGAACCTCTGTTGTGGAGTCTGTTCGGTGCTGGTGGTACAACCATCGCTTTCTTCTTTCCAGCCATTATTTTTGTCGTTGGTCTGGGCGTGCCGCTGGGCATCATTCCGGCCGAAGCGCTCTCATATGAGCGTATCTCTGGCTTTTTCCTGGAGAACTGGTTTGGCAAGCTGGCACTGATGGTGGTGTTGATCCCGTCTTACTGGGCTTGTATTCACCGCCTCTACCACGGTTCTCACGACCTTGGCTTCCATCCGGGAGTAGGTGTGAAAGTGGCCTGTTACGGTGGTACGTTGATTCTCAGTCTGGCAACCGTTGCGTTGCTTCTGGTATGAGCAAAATATAAAGGGGCGTAAAGCCCCTTTTTTTTATTTCCAAATCCCCATGTGACCAATAATCGCAGCAAGCCCGCTAACTCTGGCGCCTGAAGGGCATTGATGCGCCGAAGTTCGATAAGTCTTCCTCTCTCTGGATATTTCCCTCGTCCTTGCAGGATGGTCAAAATCTCCTAGTATTTTCCTGTGCCGGTATCTTTGACTCTTTGCTTGCCGGTGCAGGGGAGGCCCGTGTAGCGATAAAACGTAGTTTTCTGTCCGAGCCTCTGGC
>JAQFVO010000892.1 GCA_027942505.1 Endozoicomonas sp.
GTGTGCGGGTGCACTGACTCCCCAAAGCAACGGACAGGACATAACTGGCGGCAATCACCGGCTCGGGTTGTTCCAGTGTTTTTTGAACATCTGGGCGAACTGCTTTTATTGCGGGCAGCAGATTGATTTGTTCATCGTCGTCTTCATATTCATCCTCTGTCAGCGAGTCGATAAACCCTTGCCGACAGGCGTTTAAAAACAACTGTCCCCAAGGCGTTAATTTCAGGAAATGGATTTCCCGGTTGCTATCCTCAAGCTGAAATTCAGCCATCCCGACCATTTTGAGAATGGTCAGGTTGAACGACTTACCCCTGCGTAACCAGAAGCCCGGATCCCTGACCGCTTTGCCTTGCCATAGATCGGACTCGCCGTACATCATCATAAACCCGGGCAGAAAGCGATCATCAATCGAGCTGATTCGCTCACCGACACTGATGGCATAGCCCCGATTAATCCACGCTTCCACCAGGGAAAAATATCGTTCAGTACCATTCATGCCCTGCCACTGCTGGTAAAGCACCTCGTTGATATGAAGTACTGTATTTCCCCTGTTATCTGGCCGAAGGGTGGTCAGTCCCGAACTGCGACCCAGCAATAATAGCCCCATGAGCCGGGCATAATTAGTGGTCATTGGTCGTTTCAAGGTCAGCACTTCGGGGCTGGAGAGCAGACTGTCCAGTGGCTCAGCCCATTTAACCGGTGGCAGGTTCTTGCTTTTTGAGACCGGGACCGGATTTTTCACCAGGTAATCGAGAAAAACATCAACATCCCGGAGGAATACCTGGTGATGGTTCGACAGGGTAAATGCTGCTATGGCTTCTGCCGTTTTTGGTTCAAATAACATTGGCTTTATTCCTTATTGCTGACATAGATTTGTTGGTGTAGATCAATTCTTTGGTTTCGGCAAATCGTAATCTGCAACTATCTATTGAGTGATTGCCGAAGTCGGTCATGATTGTTTCGGGGCCTGGTAATTAAGAACACCAAATACTCACTCTCTGGCCAAGAATAAATACCACCAAAATAATAATAAAAACTGCTTGCGGCTGATGGATCAGCACTTGCAGCCTTGCTTTTGGTGAGGTTGTTTGTTGTTACCTACGGGAGAGTCAGCAGTGTATCCCGTATTCAGGCGGATAGGATAATACGTCACTGTCTGTAAAATAGCATTCTCAACCAACGGGCCAGGGCCTTGAGTTGAGTGAAGCACTGCATCAGGGATGAGGCGTTCAGGTATCACAGTGACGTGAACCGATGGAAGCCTCGAAAAACCAGGCAGGACGCACAGGAAACTCCAACGACACTGTTCGTTTTCTACGGACCTCGCTCTATGCGGGGTTTTGTTTTGCTCAGTTATTTACTGCTGGTTAAAAAATAACCGTTCTATTTAGTCCGCATTTTCCCTGTTTTCCGGACTATCCCATGGGTTGTTCACCGGGTTTTCGACGGGACTGTGGACGATTAACGTTCTCGGTCAAATGGTCGGTAGCTGGTGATGCTATATCTACCAATACCCGTTGGAACCATTCATCACTCACTGACAGGAGAAAATAATCGTGTCGCTACCATATACCAACCGGACAGGGAAAACGTATTCCCTTTATCAAGGTGTCACCCGCACCGGCAAACCCCGCTACTATTTTTCGGGTCAAAACAAGGCTGAGGCAGAGCAAATCAGTAAGATTCCTGAGGGGTTTGAAATCTATGAACGGCCTGAAAATGGTCAAGTCTTGCTGCGCAAGGCGATACCCCGGTTAATCACGGAATCGGAGCAGCAGTACATAGATTCTGCACTGGTAGCCCTGAAAGAGTCTTTCCGTTACCTGATGGATTGCCAGCAGCAGTATGTGACCGTGTTTGAATCCTCCGCAGGAAATACGGTAAGAGAGATGAAGGAGGCTGGATTGCTCGGGAACCTGAAGCCAGATTACTTGGAAAAGATGGTCCGCAATAGCCACTTTATGCCGGTTCTGCGTTTTGAGTTGGTTGATGATACCAAGCGACAGTTTCAAGCACAGCGCTTCTGTTTCCTGGGCAGCATTGAGGACTGGATATCCCTGAAAGGCTCAGGTGATTTGAACGCACTGGCCAGCCAATACATCCCTTTGCTGGGTACTGATGCTTTTTATGAAGCACCCTGGTGATCAGGCCAATAAACCCACATCCTTACCGGTCTTCTTGTATTGCTCATCACTGTCACGGTGGCAGAGTTGCCTGTAATGGAGTTCAAGCTTCAAGGGTTTTTGTTGTGTGCTGATTTTCAATTAGCGGTAGATGCAGAATCCACACGCCGCTGGATTCTGCTAAAGACATCAAAAAGAGTACGCTGGAGGATTATTCAGCCAATACTTTTTTCTGCAGCTCAAGAAGCTCTTCGATACCGGAA
>JAQFVO010000944.1 GCA_027942505.1 Endozoicomonas sp.
GACTGCCACCGGAACGTGCTGAAGAGATACTGAAAAGCCACCCGCTCAAGGGTACATTGACTGCTGACTAAAATGCCTTGGTGTAAGGTGACTGGCCAGTACTTTGCTTAACTCATTGTGAGCTTGATCATCGCCCGAGGCCGCAAGTTGATGGGCAGCGGGTTGGACTGGGTATGAATGATCACGCCCTTTTCAAAATCCATCACCTTCTGCTTGGCATAGCGGGGCAGGCCGATAGTGTTAACAGTCTCCACAAAATCTGCAGGCGCAAACCAGGTCTTGAAGATATCCGCGCCGGTCGGGTAGAGATACGCTTCATTGGCCGCGACAAAATCATTGCCGCCGACCGATCCCCGGTACTCTTCCCAATCAATATCCGCAAAGCGGAACCGGCCCTTGGGGTCGTTACGCAAGGCCTCGCCATCCTGCCAGCGCTGGTAGGCTTCTTTGACTGACTTGTGGCCAACCAGGGCGTCAAAGAACTCCGAACCACAAAAAGCGTGCAGGCCGTTGTAAGGCAGGGCACCCAGGGCATCATCCACCAGACGACGAGCTTTAACGCCTTGTGCTCGCACGTCAGTAGTTGTGCTGCTGAACTTGAAATCGTGGGTCTGCTGGGTAACGCCAAACTCGTCAAACAGGTTGTAGAGAATAGTGCTGCCATCGCCGTCCAGTATTTCCCCTTTGAGTGCACCCATACGCAGAAATTCCAGCGTTACCTCATGGTTGGCATTCATCTTCTGCAACCGCTGGTTCACTACCGCCTGAACGCCCTGCATGGCATCCTCACTGCCAAACTGTCGGACATTCTGTACTTCGGCTGCAAGAATGGTGCTGTCGTGTGGGATGTGGGGCACCACAAAGCTACGTAGCTGACGTTTATCACCGATGGCCTGAGTAGCCGGTGCGCCACGTTCTGTCGAAGGCAGCAAGCGGAGTTCTCCGTTAATGCTTTCTACCACGACGGTCGTGGTATTAATGCCGCTCTCCTGAAAGAGTCCCAATTGCCCCAGACGACCGGGCTTATAGTCCATCTGGTTAATGGTGGCGGTCAGACTGGTGAGGCTGAAAGCATCGTCGTTAAAAATATCCAGCATGGTATCGCTCCTTGATAGCGGGAGTATTGAGAAATGGGGAGTTATTCAGTACGCAGAATGATATCCAGCCCAGTCAGTTGATCCACGGCAGCTGTCTTTTGTTCATCGGTGATGCCAACAGGCCAGATCAGCAAGCTGTCCACCACTTCGGCCAGACGGGCAATGATCACACCGTCACCGCCCGAAGCATCCGTTACTTTACCGGCATAGAGAATACCGGCAGCGGTTTCGGTGCCATCGGCTGCATCGGGATCAAGAGCACTGTAGACGCCATCAGCAGAAGCTTTGCCAACCACGGTACCAGGCTCCATCGTCAGGTTGGCCGCAAAAGGCACCTGCTCACGGCTGATGGTGTTGTTTCCTTCAGACACCAGAAATTCACCGGTGTAGACCGATTCCGTTTTTACGCTCATGGGTAAAGTCCTTCTTTTGTTGGAAGCGAGTGGGAAGGTTATGCCTGGTTACGGCGGCTGTAGATGGCTTGGGTGTCGATGGCAGCGGTGGTTTGCTTCAGGCCTTGCTGTTTCGGCGTCAGGGTATTGTTGATGGGTTCATCGTCGGTGGTGAGCAGCCTCAGCAAGTGGCTTTGAACCTCAGTTACTGAACTGTCGTCGTTGATAAAGCCCGTTGCCTTGTCTGGAAAGCCTGCGGTTTTGCACAGGTTCTTGATCTGGTCGTAGTCGGCCAGTCGAGCCTTGACCTCCTCCTTTGGCAGTTTTGCTTTCAGAAGGGCTGAGGTTTTCTCGGGGTAACCGGCCTGACTGCACAGGTCGGCAATGGCTACGGCATCCACGTCTGAGACTTCTTTCGACGGTGCTATTTCCGGTACTGGTTCAGACAATGCCTCGGGTTGTTTGCCGAGTCCGGCAGGGGCATTGGTGAAACGCGACAGGTCGAACCGGGCAGCCGCCTTA
The DNA here is from genome assembly GCA_027942505.1 of Endozoicomonas sp. GTDB lineage: Bacteria > Pseudomonadota > Gammaproteobacteria > Pseudomonadales > Endozoicomonadaceae > Endozoicomonas. The sequence goes on from JAQFVO010000944.1 coordinate 2,012, forward strand.
ACGGGTTCATCTATCTGATCCACCAGACCCATCGCCAAAGCTTCTTGCGCCGTGAACCAGGTCTCTGACTCCATCAGTGCCTTCATATCCTCGATGGTTTTGCCAGTGCGAGCGGTATACGACACAGCGATACTATCGGCAATCTTGTCCATCACCTCGGCAGTTTTTCGCATCGCTTCGGCATCGCCTTGTGCCCAACCATAAGGGTTATGGATCATAACCATGGCATTTTCTGCGATGGTCACGGTATCACCGGCCATGGCGATCACGCTGGCAATGCTCGCCGCCAGTCCTTCGATGGTGACATGGATATTGGCTTTATGCAGGCGCAGAGCGTTATAGATGGCGATGCCTTCAAAGACCATGCCGCCCCGGCTGTT
>JAQFVO010000994.1 GCA_027942505.1 Endozoicomonas sp.
ATGCCGATAGCAAAGAACGCCGGGATTGATGACAGGGTCAGTGAGGTCAGGTTTTCCCCGTCAGAACAGCATGCAGCCATGATATTCGCCAATAAACTGGTGATCCTGTCGCTGGACGATCAGGGATGCTGGAACTTTTCAGTGGAAATACCCGTGGACGCCTTCGTTACTGTGGAGACGAAGAACTATTGGATTAGTTATGTGGACTTCTGCTCATCTGGGGATTGGCTGGTGACATCGTTCAAAGGTCTGGATTCGTCTGGTTCGACGCAGACTGCAATCATCATGCTCAGGTCTGACCCGCAATGGCATTACGTTCAGACGATTTCCTACGATTCTATAAAGCTGTTCTTCAGTTCTACCGAACGCTACCTGGTTCAATGGGATGTTGGGCAACTGCACGTATTATACGAATTGCACGAGTCCGGAAAATGGCTGCCTTATCACCCTGCCCCCACAACGTTGCCGTTGCTGAAAACAGGGCAGGAGCAATACACCATTGCCTTAAGTCCATGCGATAACTATCAGTGCACCAGCACTTCAAGCGGGCTCGTGATTATCTGGGGGCAGGATAAAAAGGGGGGCTGGAAGTCTCTGGGCAGTAAGAAGTTTGACCGTCGGGTGACCCTGTGCCAGTTCAGTCAGTCGGGTGTTCACGCACTGACGGTCGGCCATAGTTCAATATATATTTGGCGGTGCAGTGAAGAAGGCTGTTGGTTTGTCAAAGGGACCATTCCGGCTACCGGTGTCCGTGGGGCCTATTTCCACCAGACAGCAGAACATCTGATCATTTTCTGGAACTCAGAGAAGCTGCGGATCTGGGAAATACGCAAAGAGGACCAGGAGACTGTGGTAGATTCTTAATTGCCTGACAGTTGTCAACAGGAAGAGTCAGGTGTGACGGCCATCACAGATCGTCATTGCCCTCAGAAGCAGCCCTTTGTTGCTCTGCGTTTCTACTGCAATAGTGACGACAAAGAAGGTAGCTAATACCGAGCAGGCAGCCAACGCCAAACACTCCAAAGCCAATACCTACCCATGCCCCCACACTCAGTCCAGCTGCTGAACCCGGGAGCATCACCGGCGTGACTGTCACATTATTCAGATCCGCTGTGGGTGCACCAACGAGACTGAGGTTGGCTCTCAGAGTCTTGACAGTGAGTTGCGAAAGAGGCTGACAGATTGAACCCTCGTGGACAAAAGGCGACGGCAACGGCGCGCACTGGGTGGTCAACACGCGCTGGTCAGCATAACGACATAACGCATTCGGTACAGACAGGCATGAACTATTGGCGTTGTCGTCGCAACAGGGAAGAGACGTATGTCCACCAACTGTTGTGGAGCAACTGA
>JAQFVO010001035.1 GCA_027942505.1 Endozoicomonas sp.
TCAACCTGGTTGAATGTGCTAGAAAACAAATCACCAGCAGAACAAGAAGCCATGATGAAAAAACTTCGTGAAGAAGGCAGCATGGACATTTACTATCGACTGGGTGATACTGACGGTAACCGCAACACGTACTCTGAATCATACAGCTACCCAGTGTACGCCAATGATACAATAATAACGCTTGTCAATCGAGTCCTGGACCGATCCGCACAAAGGTTCAGGAATTACGTTGATGGACAGGAGAGCGGCGATATAGACATTGAGTATGTGTACATGGGCCTCGATATCCCCGGTTATTCATTTGAATCTCCCATCCCGGACACAAAAAAAACAACATCAAGCATGGACTCTAAAAGCTTCTCACATAATATAACATGGGATAAGGAGGTGGAGAATTATACCATGCTAAATAGTCGTGCAGGTCAGTTGGCTCATGATATTAAGTCAACTTACCTGTACGATTTAACACCAGAGCAAAAAGAGGGTTTGAAAAGAAAGCTGATGGTAGATGGAGCAGATTTTGACTGGTATATCGAAGAAGTTGACAAGGCTAACGATGAATACGATGTAGGCTGGAACCTGAAATTGATTAGCGGTGAAACTCTTGAAGAATATATTGATCGGGCAGCCGAGCTTTCAGCCAGAAACGCCTCTGCGTACATTAGACACGATCGTGATGAAGGTCACATTGAAATGGTCAGATGTGATTTTTCTATAGACCTTCCGGGCTATTCGTACGATGTCTATGAAGAGCCTATTGAGAAACCAGGGGATTCTAACCCGGCGAGACCAATAAACATCCACACAGATGATGCTAAAACTAACGACGGCCATATCCTGATTGAATCCGGAGGCATTCACTCCTGGGAGTACGGTGGCAAGTCAGTAAGCTCGTTAACCAGTAGTGATCCTAATGATCCCGACAGCCTGGTCACCGGTTACTTCGCTCGCAAGATCGCTTTTCAGGACAGTAAGACCGAAGAATACAGTGGTACCACTCCGATGCTGACCCAGAAAGAGACCGAACTGCTGACCAAGATTCTGAAAATTCCTTATGCTGACGCCAGCAGTAACGGGCAACTGACGCCGGAAGAGTGGGTAGATTTGAAACAGAGCCTGATCAATGCCCGTGACAACCTCAATGGCAACAGTCAGTTGCAAACGGTGCAACTGCAAAGGGCGATGCAGACGTACAATCAAAACTACGATGCCATGTCCAATGCGCAGCAGAAGATATACTCCCTGCTCAGGGATATTATTTCCAATATCAAGTAACCTTTGTCGTGTAAATACCAACCGCCCTGGATGGCTGAGTGTTCAGCTTACCATCCAGGCATAATGAACTATTACACACCAGACCTATTCATTGGTGAGACATTACAACACTCCGCCTGCATTTTCTTATTGTTGATGGCAGCAAAAGGAACCCAATATTCCTTTACATCCCGGCATTGCAGAATCCAA
>JAQFVO010001059.1 GCA_027942505.1 Endozoicomonas sp.
CGCATCCACCATATCCTTAACGACACTGCTGCCCCACTGGTACTGACCACCTCCCGACACTCCTGGCTGCTGGCAAATGACTCGTCGTTTAAAGCCCTGGCGCTGGATATTTATCCCTGGTCTGATGCCACTCAGTCAACGGCAGAGCTCCCAACCACGCCAGAGACTCTGGCCTACATTATCTACACCTCCGGTACCACCGGGGAACCCAAGGGGGTCATGACAACGCACAGGGCATTCGTCAACCGCATCCGGGATACCCTCGCCCGCTTTCCAACAACGGCTGGTGATGTCTTCATACAGAAACAGCCCCACGGTTTTGACTTTTCATTGTGGGAACTGTTCTGGCATATGGGAACTGCGTCGCCTGCGGTCATTGCCTCGCAGGATAGCCGGTACGACCCGAAGCTATTGGTTAATATCTTAAAACAACATGCTGTTACCATTCTCATGGCAGTACCTTCATCGCTGAAAGCATGGTGCGACTGGTTAACCGGCCAGAACCGTACCTTGCCCCAGTCGTTACGGCTGGTCATCAGCGGTGCGGAATCCCTCAACTATTGTTTGTTCAACCAGTTAACAAAATTGGCGCCCAACCACGCCTTCACACTGTTTAATGCTTATGGCCCATCCGAAGCGAGCGTTTATGCTACCGTGCATCAGTTCTCTGAGCAGCGCGCAGAAAATAACAGCGCACCCATTGGCAGTCCGGCATCAAACACCCGTCTTTACGTGCTCGACAACAGTGACCAGCCACTGCCTGTCGGAGTCCCGGGTGAACTCTATATCGGGGGTATCGGACTGGCCAGGGGGTATTTGCATCGGCCAGGTCTGACCGGAGAGGCTTTCGTCAATAATCCATTTTCCTCAGCTGAAGATCGTCTCTCTGGCTATGACCGCCTCTACCGCACAGGAGACCTGGTGCAATGGTTGGACAATGGTGAGTTACTCTACATTGGGCGCAAGGACCAGCAGGTAAAAACCCATGGCTTCAGGATTGAACCTGGTGAAGTAGAACGCTGCCTGGAAACTATCGAAGGCATACGACAAGCTGTCGTCATGCCCTGCGCACGGCAAACCACACCAGCCGATAAGACCGTCCATTACGACTATCTGGTCGCCTGGTATCTCGCTGAACAGCCACTGGATGAATCCTCGTTAAGGGAACAATTGAGCCAGAAACTGCCCGCTTATATGGTGCCTGCGGCATATGTACCGGTGGACCATTTCCCGGTAACAGTCAATGGCAAGCTCGATACCAAAGCCCTGCCAGAACCGCAACTGCACATCACGGACGACTACGTTGCTCCCACCAACGCCACGGAAGCCCGACTGTGCCAACTCTGGCAGTC
>JAQFVO010001102.1 GCA_027942505.1 Endozoicomonas sp.
ATCATGCCATTGTTCTGGAGTCAGTGCATCGTAATACCAATCCCGGGGCTGAGTTACTTGTTCGCTTCTCCTGTCAATGATTGATGTTCTGGCTGCACCTGTCGAGCTAAACAGAGTTGATGGCCATTGTGTTAGCGAGTGAAAGGCTACCCCGATTTGCTTTGTCAGGGAGGACAGCCACGACTGTTCTGCTGATGAAATTTTACGGTGATTGCGGGCGCTAGTAGTCTGGCATTGGAAGTGTTGTGATTGTTCATTAACTGGTGTCTTGGTAATGGGTGTCATTGAAATCTCGTTGGTTTTTAACTATTAACCAGATATTAACGTGAGCACATCAGGGATTGTCGGGCATGCGGTGACAGCCACTTAACCAATGCTTTCAGATATGAATACACAAGATTGGCATCGTGGCACCTTACGACTATATAGCAGGCTAACTGTGATCCCACCGATTTCTTCGAGTCGGTGGAAGTTGGTTCGAGAGCATTGACCGCATTCTGCCCATGTACCAAGACGCTAAATTGGCAGTGAACCAATATCAGCAATCCGTTGTCTGAAAAATACATTTGCTGTTTATCAGGACAGGTTATGGATTCTCTGAGCAGATTGTTTCGCCATTACTTCACCTCCGGCTATTGTTATCAGAAACTGACTCATAGTGATGAGGATGTCTCCGGCGAAGAACCGGAGAATCCCTTCAACGAGCCAGCACCCATGGCAGCTTGTCGCACTGGTGATCTCAGGTGGCTGAAAGAGATCATGAAGCGTGAATTCGTGATTTGTCAGGAGTTTAGCTGCAGACAGTCAGGCAACATGGTTTCACTGCTGTTTCTGGCTGCGCAGCTGGGCCATCTTGATATAGTCAGATTGCTGGCTGACCACGGGGCTGACCTGGACTGGGCCGGTGATGATGGTTGTACACCACTGCATGTCGCCATCGCAGAAGGTCATCTGGAGGTGGCACAACTGCTTATCCGCCGAGGTGGTGATGTCAACCTGGCCAGTAAACTCGGGCGCACCCCACTGATTAATGCCGCTTCGGGCGGTCATCCGGGATTGACTGATCTGCTTGTTCGTCAGGGGGCAGAAGTCAATCAGGCTGACAACAAGGGCTGGACACCACTAATTTTTGCCGCCCGGGCAGGCAGTGCTAGTGACTGACATTCTCCTTGGCTATGATGCTGAAGTTAACCTCAGCACAAAGCTTGGGAATTTTCCTCTCCACTTTGCTGCCGGTTTAGGCCATCTTGATGTGGCCAGGCTGCTCCTTGGTCATGGCGCTTGCGTTAACCTGGTTAATCGGCAGGGCGGTACGGCACTCGCTTGTGCCGCAGAAAGGGGTCATATTGCGTTGGCTGAACTGCTTCTTGATTACCAGGCAGATGTAAACCAGGCAACAACCGCAGGTTATTCCCCCCTGTCTTTTGCTGTAGCACATGGCCACTTAAGTGTTGCCAGGCTACTTGTTGAACGTGGCGCAGATGTCAATCGGCAGGGCGGTTCGTCACTCGCTTGTGCCGCAGAAAAGGGTCATATTGCCTTGGCTGAACTGCTTCTTGATTACCAGGCAGATGTAAACCAGGCAACAACCACAGGTTATTCCCCCCTGTCTTTTGCCGTAGCAAATGGCCACTTAAGTGTTGCCAGGCTACTTGTTGAACGTGGCGCGGATGTCAATCGGGTAGCAGATTGTGGTTGTGGCTCGACGCCACTAACTTCTGCAGCCTTTTTAGGCCATACAAAAATTGTTGAACTGCTTATTTACCATGGTGCTGAGGTGAACCATGCCAACAAATGGGGATGTACAGCGCTTTTTTATGCGGCCGAGTACGGTCATCAGTCCATGGTCGAGTATTTGTTGGAAAACGGCGCTGATCCCAGCAAAAAATGTGCACTGGTGAAAATTGGACAATTAGCCGTAATCACCAGATCGCCTCTGGAGGCAGCTCGATACTCTGCCAAAAACAAGGCAATTGTGCAGATGATAAAATCAGCAAAAAAACAACGACGAGTGAAACCAGTAAGCAACAGAATGCATCCTGCAACCACTTACGGTGCTATCCAATGCACTTGAGTGTCTGGCAAATTTTGGTGATGCTTCAAAGTTGGTCTTACCAACACTTTTGAGGCACCACCGGTTTGAGGGTGAAATGATGGGTATTTTAGTTTAGAGGTATCTCGTATTACAACAGGTATTTAAGTGTTGTTACACAATAAGCTGCAATTTGAAATCATTATTTTCAATGCAGTGAATTAAAGGTAGACTTTCTCATGTTTCATCAGATCTTCGATCTCACTGGCAAGCGGTGTTTGAGCGTTTACCTTTTTAAAAGCTTCTATCACTTTACTAAAGGACTCACCAGTATAAAAAGAGTAAAAATTCAACTTTTCACCCACTGTGCTTGGATTCGTATCGCCAAGCCAGGCGATACATGCAAATTCAGGGCAATGCTCGATAAAATGTTCAGTCATACATGGGTTGGGTGCTTTAAGAAAAAGTAATCCATTTTCCAACTCTCCCGTGAGCAGAAAAATGTCGGATGCAACTGTTTCCATACCCTCCAGATAATCTTTGAACTCAAATTCGGAAAAAAACCTCTTGTAGATTGGTTTTTCCAGGCATTCCAGTATTTCTCCTTTGTCATTGGTTGAAAAGAATTGGTGATTGGATTCTGTGTCTGTGTTCAGTTGTTCAATCCCTGATTTTGATACTGAGTAATACGACATATTGTCAAAGCGATAAATGAAATTATTTTTTGCTTTGCTTACCTTTCGGTTTGGTATGGAATTGTAGGCTTTGAGGCAAGTCAGTCGCAGGCTGCAAATATCTGGGTATGTTAAACAGCCTACTATGCTATCCAATGCTTCAATTGGAAAGTCATGAAAGGTGACTCTGCAAGGAGATAGCTGACTTGCTGTTGTCTCGTTCGGTCTGGTTTGTTGCAGGTTGGCTTGGTTAATCGTTTCGCATGAAGATATGTTCATCAGCTGTACAACTCAAATTTATCAATTATTATCACTGATTTGACAGCTATTTTGTGGCCGAGTTCCGCTGTGAGAGATTTCTGGTAGTTCCTCACAATTATTGATACGCCGTCATTCCCACGAAAGAGCCCGTCGCAAAAAGCAGAAAAGCCTTGAGCCAAAAAGACACACAGTTATTTCTGGGCTTATCTGAGCTACGCCCGGCAGGCAAAAAGTCTTCCTTTGTGTCTTCGTAATGGGATGGTTCGCCCCACCTAAACGGCTTCGATGAGCCAAACTGGTATTACACCAGAAACTAAAACGGT
>JAQFVO010001148.1 GCA_027942505.1 Endozoicomonas sp.
AACCGTTTGCTGTCACCGAGTAACTGAAAAATCTTTGCCAGCCGTTCCATCTCTTGCTCAGACAGTTCAGGTAGTGAAGAACAGCAGGTTTTATGCATGTGAGCCACGGGTTTGTCCGACTAGAGAGAAGTGATGCTGCTAATGGTATTGCGCTGTGCAGGGTGAGTCTATTTTTCGCCATGCCCATCAGGAAAGGATTGTCGCAAAAGGCCCGGAAGAGAACCACAAAGAGAGCTTTTCTCTTCCTTTGTGGTCTTTGTGGTCTTTGTGGTCTTTGTGGTTCAGGGCTTTTATGCTCTTTGTGACGGCGGGGAAGTAAGGCTACACCAAGGCGCGCAGCTGAGCCTCGAGCTTTTCCTGGTCAACGGCAAACAGGCGAATACCCTCGGCCAGTTTTTCCGTGGCCATGGCATCACTGTTGTGTTCCCAGCGGAATCGGGTTTCGCTAACGGCTCCAGGTTGCTCACCTGCAGTATCAGCTTCAGGGTGCAGCCGTCGCGCCAGTGGCTCATGGCTGCGGCTTAACTCATCAAGCAGCGGCGGCGCTATGGTCAGGCAGTCACAACCGGCCAGTTGGCGGATTTCCTCAATATTGCGAAAGCTTGCACCCATAACTACCGTCTTGTAGCCGTGCTGCTTGTAGTGGTTATAGATTCGGGTGACTGAGAGCACGCCAGGATCCTCCTCCGGGGCAAAGCCATCAACACCCTGGCTGGCTTTATACCAGTCCATAATCCGGCCAACAAACGGTGAAATCAGGAAGACCCCCGCGTCGGCACAGGCTCTGGCCTGGGCGAAGGAGAACAGCAGGGTGAGGTTGCAGCGAATACCCTGTTTTTCCAGAATTTCAGCAGCACGGATGCCCTCCCAGGTGGACGCGATCTTGATCAGTACCCGGTTGGTATCCACACCCAGCGAACGATACAGTTCGATCAGACGCCGGGCCTTTTTCACTGTGGCGTCAGTGTCGAACGATAACCTTGCATCTGCCTCGGTAGATACCAGCCCCGGCACCTCATCCAGAATGGTCTTGCCGATATTGACGGTCAGCCAGTCGCAGGCCCGGGCAATGGTGTCGTCACCATTTTGTGTCTTTGCCCACGCTACGCTCCGGGGTAACAGCGGCTGGTATTCGGGCAGTGCCGTCGCCTTGAGAATCAGCGACGGGTTGGTGGTGGCGTCTACCGGTTGATACTGTCGGATTGCTTCAATATCACCAGTATCAGCAACGACCTTGGTGAACTCTCTTAGCTGATCAAGTTGGCTTTTCACGTTTGATCTCCACTGGTCGGGACTGGCGCAGTTTGCCTGTGCCAGTAAACTTGTAATGCCTTTATCTTTCAGGGTGCACAAAACAGCCGGGTCAGCTTCCCGACCGGTTATCAGTATATCGATCTCCCCAGTCTGGCAAAATAATAGCCCGTTGTGCAC
>JAQFVO010001237.1 GCA_027942505.1 Endozoicomonas sp.
AGCGGCATGGTCGGGTCGATAATACCCTTGCGGATGGTCTCGGTAACGGAGCCACCGGCCAGGTAAGCGCCGGTAAACTCCAGCAGCACAGCAATGACAATGGCCTGGCGGATGGTCAGTGCGCCGGAACCAACCGACGTACCCATGGCATTGGCAACATCATTGGCACCTACGCCCCAGGCCATAAAGAACCCGAACAGACAGGCCAGAATCAGAAAAACGTTGCCATACTCGGTGATAATAGCCATCAAACTTGTCCTAACGGGCCAGCAACAGTTGAATGTGGCTGCCAACCCGTGCGGCCCGGTCAGCCAGGTCACCCACCCACTCGATGATCTGGTACAGGAATATCACGTCAACTGGTGGCAGGGTCTGCTCAAGGTCAAACAGCAACCGACGTACTCTTACCTGGTCTCTGTCCGTCTCGCTTTCAAGGCCATCAAGCTCATCGATCATCTGCGTTACCAGGTCGACCTCCCGTCCCTGGAAACCGGTTTCCAGCAGTCCATCGAGTTCATGGATGGCCTTTAATGCCTGCGCTGACGTGGCGATGGAGCGGCGCACGTAGTCAATAAACGCCTCGCGCATGGACTCAGGCACCAGCATTTTGCGACCGACCACAATACCGGCAATATCCTTGGCCCGGTTGGCTATTTTGTCCTGCATGGTGACGATTTCCAGCAAGTCGGTTCTCGGTACGGGAAGAAAAAGGCTTTTCGGCAAGGAGAGGCGTATACTCCGTTTGAGCGCATCAGCCTGATGCTCATAGGTGATAATTTTCAATTGAATTTCGCTGGCCAGCTCCCAATGTTCGGTAAAAACGGCATCAAAGAACGGCTCCAGCTGCGCAGCGCAGGCGTGCACAGAACTGATGTGCTGCTGGATGGGCCCTATGGGTGAGCGCCCAAAAACATTTGCCAGAAAGTTGCTGGTGGGCATTGCTTAAATCCGCTCGGTTGAGTGGCAGATTATAGAGTGTTGAGCCGGTTTTTGCATAAACGCACCTGTTAGCAATACTGACAAAATGGTTGCCCTGCCAGACCCTGGTGATCAGCTGAAATTTTTGATTATACCTGTGATAAAACCACACTTTTGAGCCGACCATGAGCCAGGAAACCGAACTTAAACTATGCATCCCGCCGTCGCAGATACCGGCCCTGAGCAGGATACTGACCACGGCCATACCGCCAGAGGCTGGTACCATTGAGCCGGCCGGCACCACTCAGTTAAAAAATACCTATTTTGACACCGCCGATCTGCGCCTGAACCAGGCCCGGATAGCTCTGCGCATTCGCGAGCGTAACGGGCAGTTTATCCAGACTCTTAAAACGCAGGGAGAGAGCGTTAATGGTCTCACCCGACGGGGTGAGTGGGAGTGGCACCTGACCAATGCCGAACTCGATGGCACGGTGCTGGTCCCGGTGTGGCCCGCTCAGCTTGGGGATATCAGCATCGCTGACCTGCAACCACTGTTCAGTACCGATTTCAATCGTCGCCATTGGCAGCTGGTGTGGCACGCACCATACGCGCGGGTTGAGGTTGCACTGGATCAGGGTGAAATCAGGGCGGGAGTCAACACCACTCCCATCAGTGAGCTGGAACTGGAGCTGCTTGAAGGCAGTGAAACGGCACTGATGGCTATTGCTGACTGGTTGCAGCAGTTGGTACCGCTGACGCCTGGCGACCAGAGCAAGGCCGAGCGAGGCTTTGCGTTGTTGGCACAGTAAACCCCCTGCCAGCCACGCCGAATAAAGGAGATAGACTGGCCAGATAACGGATTTTTTGTGAACGACGACAGCACAAGTGCCCTGCAACACCCCGAGCAAATGCTTGACCTGGCCAGGGTGGTGGCTGACCTGGTCAGAACCCGGCAGATCAAGCAAAGCATGGCGGACGACATTCTCAGCCGCCTGCGCACTCCCGAACAGGTCAACGCGCATCCACTTGAATACCTGGCCAGCCTTGAGCTGAGTGGCCTTTCCGGTCAGGCGCTGGATGTTGACCATCTTTGTCGCTGGCTGGCCGATCAGGCCGGGCAGGAGTACTTTGCCATTGATCCGTTGCAGATTGATGTCGCAGCCATTACCCCGTTGATGTCCCAAGCCTTTGCCATGCGTCACCAGATGTTGGCCGTGGCTGTTAGTCCCAGTGAGATGGTCATCGCCTCGGCCCAGCCGTGGCACAGTAGCTGGGAAGATAATCTGCGCCATGTTAACCGCCGCGAGATTAAACGAGTGGTGGCCAGCCCTGCCGATATTCGTCGCTACACCACCGAGTTTTACCGCCTGGCCCGCTCAGTGCACGGTGCCAGCACCGAAGGTACTGTGCGCTCAGTATCGCTGAATAATTTTGAACAGATGATGGAGCTTGGCAGTGCTACAGCGCACGATGCCAACGATCAGCACATCGTCAATATTGTTGACTGGCTGGTGCAATACGCCTTCGCCCAGCGTGCCAGCGATATTCATATCGAACCCCGGCGGGAACAATGCAACCTGCGTTTTCGCATCGACGGCGTGCTGCACACCATTTACCAGATGCCTACGGCTGTGGCGGCGGCGGTGATCAGCCGTCTGAAGATTCTGGGGCGAATGGATGTGGCGGAAAAGCGTCGGCCCCAGGACGGTCGCCTGAAAACCCGTAATGACCATAGCCGTGAAGTCGAATTGCGCCTGTCCACACTGCCCACCGCCTTCGGGGAAAAAATGGTGATGCGGATTTTTGATCCGGAGGTGTTGGTAAAATCGTTCACTGAGTTGGGCTTTTCGCACCATGATGAGCAGCGCTGGCAGGCACTGTCACAGTGCTCCAGCGGGTTGATTCTGGTGACTGGGCCGACCGGTTCCGGCAAGACCACGACACTTTACTCAACCCTGAGGCAGTTGGCCAGCGAGCAGTTGAATATCTGCACCATCGAGGACCCTATTGAGCTGGTCGTGCCAGCCTTCAACCAGATGCAGGTGCAGGCCAATATCGACCTGACCTTCGCCACCGGCCTGCGCGCTCTGCTGCGACAGGACCCGGACATTATTATGGTGGGCGAAATCCGCGACCTGGAAACAGCCCGGATGGCTATTCAGGCGGCACTGACTGGCCACCTGGTACTCTCCACGCTGCATACCAGCGATGCGCCATCGGCCCTGACTCGACTGTTGGAGCTGGGTATTCCCCCTTACCTGATCAACTCCACCGTGCTGGGCGTGATGGCACAGCGGCTGGTGCGAACGCTCTGCCCCCAGTGCAAAGCTCCCACGCCTGTGACGCAGCGTGATTGGCAGGCTCTGACGCATAGCCAACCAACGCCGACAGACGTCTATCAAGCGGTGGGCTGTGCCGCTTGTCGAAACACCGGCTACTGCGGGCGAACTGGCTTGTATGAACTGCTGACCATGAGTGAAACTCTGAAAACTCAGGTTAACGACAGTCCGGACATTACTCGCCTGACCAGCCAGTGCCGCAAAGAAGGGATGATTAGCCTGCGCGAATCCGGCGCCTCCAGAGTGGCGAGTGGGCTGACTACCATTACCGAGGTACTGCGCGTCGCGCCCTGAGTACTAAGGAAGTGAGTGAAAAGAGCGTCATTCATGGCTATCATGCGCGCCAGTTATCCACCCCACCGGAACGCATGTTATGGACTCTGCAACACCTTTTTTCGATCGCGAAAATACCCTCTACGCCCGTATGAAAGCCGCCTGCCAGGAGGACTGGCATAACTACTGCCACCACCCGTTTGTACAGGGCATAGGTGACGGCTCACTGCCTTTGGAATCATTTCGCCACTATCTACAGCAGGACTACCTGTTCCTGATCCACTTTGCCAGGGCTTACTCGCTTGGCGTTTATAAGGCTGAAAGCATCGACGATATGCGCTCTGCTGCCAAATCAGTAGACGGCATTCTTTCAGAGATGGCGCTGCATCTGGATTATTGTCGTGAGTGGGGGCTGACCGAACAGGATGTGATCAAACTGCCTGAAGCCCGGGCCAACATGGCCTACACCCGGTACGTGCTGGAGCGAGGCATGGCCGGCGATATTCTTGACCTTTATACCGCACTGTCACCCTGTGCTGTCGGTTATGCGGAAATTGGTTACCGGTTGATGAATGACCCCAATACCCTGCGCGAAGGCAACCCATACTGGGCCTGGATAGCCACCTATGGCGGCGATGATTTCCAGCAGGCGGCTCGCCGGCAAGTGGAACAACTGGATCAGCTGGCTCACTCTCGCGTTAATGCCGGGCGCATGGACCGGCTGTGCCAGACGTTTCGTGACGCTACACGTCTGGAAGTAGGGTTCTGGCAGATGGGAATGGACTGTTCGTTCTAGGGCTGATACCCATACAGCCGTCAAAGGAGGTTGTCGCAAAAGGCCTTGAAAAGAAGGGAACCACGAAGGACACGAAGAGCACAAAGAAGAGCTTTTCTTTTCCTTTGTGTTCTTCGTGTCCTTCGTGTTTCAAGGCTTTTATGCTTTTTGTGACATCTCCTTCGAGGGTTTGAAACTGTACGATGATGGATGTGTATAGGAATTTGAGCTGTCCAACACCAGGGCTATCAAGTGTAAAGTTGTCTCCATTGAAGTGATTTTATTTGGGGTTTGTTTCGGTAATTACTTGCATGGTGTTTTGCTTGTCTGACTACCACCATTCTTTGTCGTGTATCTTTTTTTCAGGTTAATCATCGTGTTACCGCACAATGCTGAATGCCCGTTACCTTGATTGGAAAAAAAATATGGGTGGTTATCAGAAAAAGTCATACCTGCATCACAAATAATAATGTGACCATAGTGCAAATACTTTTGAATAATTGCTGACAAGCTGAATTGCCCAAGCACATGGGCATTCTTGCGTTAGGTTGCATAATAAGAAAGACGTCAAAAGCAGCATAAACACATCACACACAATGTTTTATTCAGGAGTGGACTCCATGCAAAAAAAAGTACTTGCAGCTTTAGTAGCTTCCGTGATGGCAGGTCAAGCCATGGCTATCACTGTTGTTGATGATGGTACTAATACTTTCACCTTCGGTGGTCACGTTGGCGCTCGTTACAACACCGATGATGAAAAAGTTAATGGTAACTCAATCAGAGGTGATTCAAGCCGTATTAATTTCGGCTTTGAGCACAAGCTGAATGAAGTTACTACCGCTTTTGCCAAGGTTGAGTGGGGCTT
>JAQFVO010001260.1 GCA_027942505.1 Endozoicomonas sp.
GATAAAGAAACTATGCTAAGCGTGGTTAAAAAGGATGGATTTTTTCTGGAGTATGTTGGTGAAAAACTAAAGTGTGACAAAGAGATCGTCATGGCCGCCGTTCGTGAAACAGGCTCCTCACTCAGGTTTGCCAGTCCGGAACTTCAGGATGATGATGAGGTTGTGATGGCAGCAATTACCAGGCAGCCAAGTGCACTTCGCTATGCAAGCGAACGAATCAGAAGTGATAAACAGCTTATTCAACGGCTCTTTAAAAATAACACTGGCAGTCTGGATTATGCCAGCAAGACATTATTGAATGATCCCGACTTTATGTTGAGCTTAATTAAGTGTCATGCCAATGCCTTTTTCTCTCGCGGTAATACGCTGCGGAGCAACCGCGATTTTCTGGCAGCAGCAATCCAGTGCAACCCGGAGGTTAAGAAATACTTATGAGGTAGAAAATACCAACCACCCGTCATCTTCGTGAAGGTGGGTGCCGCAAAAGGCCCTGAACAGAAAGGGAAGCACAAATGCTCATGACGATGGTTTGTCACGCTCTGTCATGAGAGCTTTAGCCACAGAGGAAAAGCTTTTTCTCTTCTCCGTGCCATTCTCTTTCATGGCAAAGAAACGTCTTTCCTTTGTGCCTTCTTAGTTCAAGGCTTTTATGCTTTTTGCAACAACCAGGGATCAGGTGCTAAACGTACGATCCTGGGAGCCAGAGCATCTGCTTTATCATCAGCATTTTACGGTCTCACAGGCAAACTGACTCAATCTCTGACACAAAAGGATGACTCATGGGCAATACTGAAAGACCCAGTCAACCGCTATTCTCTAAATCATCAAACGTAACAAGTCGCCTGGCGTCTGCTGGTCATGAAGCATCCTATCGTGCCAGGCGGGTGGAGAGACTCAGTGCTAATCATAAAACCAAGCCTTGCAACAGCCGTCTTGTCGAAAAGAACACCAGCAGTGGTGGGGTAAAGGCGACAGTGAGTCGTGCTTTGGTGGCGGTTGATGCTCTCCTGGTTGAGCTCAAGCTCACCGAGGTTGATGAGCGATTTCTGGCAGACCTGATAAAGCGTTTTGTCGCGTCTGGAAGAGAGGGATTAAGAGCACCAAAGGACAACATGCATCTTGTGCATTATGTCGCCACCCACGGACTGATCAAGTCCGCGCAGTTTTTGCTCAGCGTTTGCAATAAACAATATCTGTTTTCCCTGAGAGACAAGGAGCAAAACAATCTGGTTCATCTGGCTGCCAAAAATGGGCACGCCAGGCTGTTACACTGGTTGATCGGTATGGCACTGATGGCAAAAGGCTGCACTGGGTTTTGTGCTCTGCATTATGCGGCACGCGAAGGGCACCTGGAGTGTGTGCGATTACTGCTGACATTTAATCAGAGGCGTTTGCTGGACAGCGATGACAAGGGAAATGCTCCGGTCCATTGGGCCGCCTTGGCCGGAAATCTGGACGTTATACGATGCATGGTTGAGCAATATGGACCGAGTGTTTTACTGATGTCCGGAGCCGATGGTCGCAATCCATTACAGTTTGCCATCCAGATGAACCATCCGGATTGCGTCAGCCATATCGTCAAAACCTGTCCCGCGAGCATAAAATTGCCGGACAACACAGGCCAGAATGCCATTCATCAAGCGGCGAAAACTGGCAATACAGAGATATTTAATTGCCTCATTACCCGGGCTGACACTGAAGATATCCACGCACAGGATGAAAGTAATGGTAACACTGCATTGCATTTGGCGGCGAACAGAGGGCATGAAGAGATTGTTGAGGCCTTGTTAAATGTCAGCGATCGGATTCTGGATGTAAAAAATAATGATCTTTCCAATGCGGCTCACCTGGCGGCACTCTCTGGCCATTTGTCGGTACTGAAGCAAATTATACGACGTAATTCAGATACTATGTTCGAGCTCGGATGTGAGGACTCTACGCCGCTGCATTTTGCCCTGCAAAACGGCCACATTGAATGTGTTAACTGGCTGCTCTCCAACGCCTCTATTCAAAAAAATCTGACTCGCCTTGATCTTTTTAGCATGTTGATCAGCCCCGACGCACAGTGCCAGTCACTGCTGGCCAAGGCTCGAAAGGCGGTGGCGGAGCCGCACAGGTCACAGGCGCCGCGCCATCTGGAGACCATAAATCCAGTCGGTTTTGCCCGCGAATGGCCCCCGACACGCCCGACAAAAAACAAGCCAGCGGGTCACGCCGATGACTGGCCGGCGTTTTCTGCACAGCACAGACAGTGGCCATCCCGGTTTGCCGACCAGGCAAAAGGGGTGTTAACCGGTTTTCGGGCCGTCGGCATTTACCTGACCAATAATGTCTATACCAAGTACACTGAGACCAGGGACAAGTTCGTGTCTATTGGCGATCTGAACGCCGGTGTGCAAATGGCAAAAAGTCTCGGGGACATGGGGCTTAAATCTCTGGAGGTGGTCGTGGCCCCTCCGGATAACTCTTCCTGTCAGCAGCGTCTGGCGTATACCCATGAGCAAAGACACGATTATGCCAGCCTGCAGGAAATTGCCCGTTATAAACTGGCACTGATATGGCCTGACATTGACCCGCAAAAACCCTTGCCTCAGGTCCTTAAATCAGGCAACTGCCGTATAACATTGCGGGACTGTGATGACCCGGCACCACTGCCGCAGGTCATGTTTTCATTTCGCGGTGTCGGAGATCAACTGCGCAATGCCGGGAGATTGCCCGAGATCGGAATTACTCTGAAACCCTACCGTTTTGCCAGCCTTTATCAACAGATCATTGTTGACACACATGATGTACGGGGCAACGTTCTGCCACTCAATTTGCCGCCCAACAGTGTGATATCGGAAGTGCAGCGCAGTCAGCCCGATGGTCGCTTGTCGGGATTATCGTCCGACAGGTCATTACTGGGAAGGTTGGTCCATCGTCTGGGCAGGCGCAGTCGGGCGGCAAAAATAGACTTGAGTATCGTGTACGGCCTGCACCACAAGTTTATCACCAACCCTGACGTTATTCTGGCAAGGTGGGTCAACAGTATTCAGAAACTTGGCAACGCTGCACCGGTGAAAAAACCGGCAATTATTGCCGTGGCCAGCAATATACGCCTTGAGGACTCGTTACCGGCCTTTGCCAGGAACATGGCGCTCCCATTGATTGACCTGAAAGCCGT
>JAQFVO010001307.1 GCA_027942505.1 Endozoicomonas sp.
GTGGTGCGGGTCAGCCTGGAGGAGCCCGGCAGCTACAAGCCGGGGGATGAGGTGGCGATTTTGCTGGAGCTGAGCGAACTGGTCAATATCACTGGCGTAAACGCCGCTGATGACCTGACCAAGCCGACCCTGTTGCTGGACAATGGCGCCACGGCCTATTACGACAGTGGTGCGGGCAGCGATACACTGAGGTTTATCTACACCGTCAGTAACAGCAACAGTGAAACCAGTGACGGCCTGAATTACAGCGCTACCAACGCACTCTCCATTCCTGCCGGTACGACGATTATTGACAATGCCGGGAACGGAATGGCAACCGCTCTGCCGGCACTGGACAGCAACGATGCGCTGGCCCAGACCGGCACTGCCATGGTTGACGTAAGCGCGCCTGAAGTCACCGGAATCAGCAGCCTGGTAGCTGATGGGGCTTATAACGCTGGCAAGGTGATCCAGATTGAGGTGGGCATGAGCGAAGCGGTCAATGTGACCGGTGCCCCGGTTCTAAACTTGGATAGTGGTGGTCAGGCTATCTATTCTCATGGTTCCGGTACGGATACGCTGATTTTTAATTATACGATTTCTGCGGGAGAGAATGATTCTGACCTGGATGTATCGAGTATTTCACTATCGGGTGGCAGCATACGAGACCAGTCCGGGAATGACCTGGATACGACGAGCCTGCCCACTGGTGGTAACAGTGATTCACTGGCCAGCCAGATGGATATTGAAGTGGATACTACCTCTCCTCAATTTGATATTGAAAGGGTTCGCTATCGAACAGACGCTTTAGTCATTGACTTGGACTATGATCACAATTTTTTGACCAAAGGTGAAAACCTTGCCAACCAATACGATATTGATTGGTCGAAAATGGTTCTTTCAGGAACTGATGATTTCGGAAACCCAACAAGCCATTTCTTTACGGAGAACGATATTGATAGCTTTATAGTTCACCCCTACTCAAAAGATTCATTAGTCTTGTTTCTATCTAACTCTGGCTTGGAAAACTGGATAAACTGGGAGGGTTTCTCGTATTTTGCCGACTATGTAAATGGCAGAGGCGGGAATCAGGACATGGACGTACAGATTGATACCGGATGGCTATCAGACAGCGCCGGTAATTTTTCAACTTTTCAGGTATCAAGACAAGCCTTGTACCAGGATTCATGGGATAGCACTAATTCAATAGTTGCCTCTGAACTGAAAGAAATTAATTCAACCTCTGAAAACGGTATCTATAAGGCAGGTGACGTTATCAATATCACCGTCGGCTTCAGCCAGAAAGTGATTGTGGATGCCAGTGGTGGCACGCCGACCTTAACTTTGAGCAATGGCGCTACGGCCACCTTGGTAGAAAGTCACAATACCAAAGCCAGGGTCTTTAATTTCTCCTATACCGTCCAGGCTGGAGATTCAGTGAATGGTTTGGATGTGACCAGTATTAATACTAATGGTGGCCGTTTTTATGGCGGTGGCGGCCCCAGCAATGGCACCGTGGATGTGTCTTCCAGTGCTATTGGTGCTTTGGACAGTGAAGATACAATGGCCGGAACCAAGGAGATTCATATTGATGCTATTGCTCCGGCAACGACGATATCATCGGCCCAGTATGATCCCGATAACAATATGCTTGTTCTTGACGGGGCCGATTTCAACGGTATCCTCAGTGCCAACGCGCAGCCTGGCAGCACTGAATTAAGATTGGTGCTGGACTGGAGCAAGCTGAGTTATCAGGTCAATGGTTCACTCACTGAGAACTTTAGTGATGACGATGTACTGTCTGCCAAAGTAGTGGATAACACCAGACTCATTATTGAGCTGGCCGCGGCCAAG
>JAQFVO010001316.1 GCA_027942505.1 Endozoicomonas sp.
ATCTGGTTAAACTAAGAAGTCTCCTTACAGAAAATAATAATATTATTGAGGGAGCTTCAGTGTATTTTCGTCCATCTGATCATTATGAAGTAAGACCTCATGATAAGACCTTGTTTGTATTTACTATCCATGATTATATGATTGGAAAGTTAGTTGGTGTGATATTTGATGAGTTAGTCAATGGTGGGGAGATGCAATCTCATAATAAAACAGTTGTTTATGGTCTTGTAAGTGCATACTGGATTCGCTGTTAACTGCTGTCTCACATCAAGCTTCTGCTCGATACCCTGATCAGACATCAACCCGGATTCTTTGTCCATGTAGCCTCTCTGTCAGTCACGGTGTTTGTGGGTCCCGGCCGTATTTATTGCCCTGGACTCATTAAAATCAGTAAAATCAGGGTCATAAAATCAGAAAATCAGGGTCAGAAAATCAGGGCCAGGTCTTTCATTGTGCATAACAATTGTCGTTTATAGTGATAAGAAAAGTTATTTGCACAATGAAAGACCTGCCCCCAGCTTTTGACCCCAGCTTTTTCAGGCTCGCTCCTGGCGAACCCACCTTTACGCCCACAACATTGACAAGCCCTTTGTCTGTGACAACTGCAAGGAACAATTTGCCACCTCCAAAGAACTCGTGTTGCACCGAAGGAGACACAGGCAGTGTATCTTTTCCTGCCCACACTGTGAAAAAACGTCTACGAGCAGCTCTGTGATAAAAATTCACATCAGTACCCATACTGGATAGGGGCGTGAAGATGACACTCCTTGTCCCCTGTCAGGCAAGGTTTACGACGATTGTGATAACCCAACCCAGAGGCAACAAAATTGGCAAGTTCCAAACCTGCGTCCTAAGCTGAACTCCGGTGTACCACAGCACTTTGGCGTGGTGGTGGCCGACAACACCAGAGTCAGTGACCGGATGCTACTGGAATGGGTGGTCGAATGGACTGAAATAACCATCCAGCACTGGGAGTGCTTGGCTTTCCATATTTCTTTGGTGAGATCTCAGTAGTGCAGACCGGTTTACATGTCAGTACAGGTGCCAACCCTAACGCACCATTGTTGCCCAAAAATGTCCAACCCCCAGCAACCTGCGACAGGTGCGCTGTGACATTTGCCACTCTCGGCATAATGCTGAAACATCGTGACCGATGCGATGGCAAACGTTCAACAAACCAGCCTCACATTAAAACAACGCCTTCTGTTACAAAACCCACCGTCAGCATCACCAAGACGCTGACCACAGAAAAGGCAGATCCGGCCAAGTCTTTTGGCTGCACATTTTGCGGTAAAGTCTTTGCCCGACGCCAGTATCTTAAAAGCCATCTGCCAGTGCATACCAAGGTAAAGGCATTTGCCTGTAATCAATGCAACAAAAGGTTTACTCACTGCTCCAACCTGAGGGACCACGAGCGAATTCACAGTGGTGTCACCCCCTACTCCTGCCCGTACTGTGACAAGAAATTCAATAAATCCAGTAATCGCAAATCACACCTTATAATCCACACTCAGGCTGGCCCGTTTGACTGCATGTTTTGTCAGGAGAAGTTCAGGCAGTTCACACCACTGTTGGAGCACTTGTCGAAAGAGCACGCCGGACAGAAGGCAAAGGTTCCTCACCCGCGTAAGAAGAAAACAGGCATCACATGCCAGCAGTGCCATAAGGTACTTTACAACACCAGGTCCCTAGGGCCACACATGCTCATCCATACCGGAGAAAGGCCGTACGAGTGCCAGCATTGCCCACAAAAATTCAGGACAATAGGCCTACTGAACGCACACATGCCCATTCACACCGGAAAGAAGCCCTATGCCTGCTCTTGGTGTGGCAAGCAGTTTTCTCAAGCTCACTCATGGAAGATGCACCTGTACACCCATGACGTTGACAAGCCCTTTGTGTGTGAGTTCTGCAAAGAACAATTTGCTGCCTATAAAGGACTCGTGTTGCACCACCAGATTCAACACAAGCCGCAGCTTCCTTCCTGAGATCGCCGTGCAAAAAGGCCATGGACAACACGTCGCTGACACTCCCCGACCAAAATCAGGGTCAGACCAAAATCAGGGTCAAAAATCAGCAAA
Organism: Endozoicomonas sp.; assembly: GCA_027942505.1. Taxonomy (GTDB): domain Bacteria; phylum Pseudomonadota; class Gammaproteobacteria; order Pseudomonadales; family Endozoicomonadaceae; genus Endozoicomonas. The sequence goes on from JAQFVO010001316.1 coordinate 2,082, forward strand.
AATCAGGGTCAAAAAATCAGCAAAAAATCAGGGTCAAAAAATCAGGGTCAGGTCTTTCATTGTGCATAACAATTGTCGTTTATAGTGATAAGAAAAGTTATTTGCACAATGAA
>JAQFVO010001329.1 GCA_027942505.1 Endozoicomonas sp.
TCCGGCTCAAATATGCCGTTTTTGTTCGGTACTGTCAGGACGCAGGAGGTGAGCTTCAGGTCGTAGGGATGGGTGTATGTTTTCTTACCCATGCAAATAGTGAAAGAGCCGGGCAGACCATCAACACCATCTGCGCCATCGTCGCCGCCTTTGCCGTTGAGCACTGCATAACCATCAAACCCACCCGGACGCTTCGTCTTTTCGTCAGTGTCAGTGTGGGAGGTCCGCACGGCACACTCCGCGCCAGCAAGGACCCTACCCCCGATACCTCCTGGAGCGCCCTGACCACCAATGCCTTTTTTACCACCGCGCGTGTCAGGTTTGCTGGTCAGCATCAGCAGATCGGCATCGTCAGGACGCACATTGACAATAACCTTACCGCCGTTCCCCCCGTTACCACCAGCCCCACCGTTACCCCCGTCTGGTCCCCCATTTCCACCACTGCCGACATTGTCATCTTCAGAGGCATCTATGTAATCTGTTCCGACAGAACCTGCGAAACCCTTACCACCATTACCGCCATCGCCGCCGCGGGATTGCATGGCGATGGAGATAGCTCTGTCGCTCAATGGAAACGTGTCGATGCAATCATTAGCTTGAACCCTCACGTGATTCCTGATGACGTTGAGCGTCACATTCAGCGTGCGGCCATCTTTACCACTCTGGGCTGCTGCACCGTCGTGTGCACCACAGAAAACCCCCGCGCAACCATCAGCTCCATCATTTCCTTTTTCGCCGTCGGTATTGTAAAAATGTACTGAATTTTCAATGGTGAGATTCATGGTAAAGCCTTGTCGTTGAAATTATTGTTGTGAGAGGCCGACAAAAGTCGAGCCAGAATCAGGGGCAAAAATGCACCTGCAATAATTAGCAATAACGAATGATCGATGACAATTTCGCGTCAATATCAACAATGCCACGCAAAACTCCGACTGCGCAGCGGAGCTAAAGTTCAAATTCTTTCCCGGGGACCGTGAGAACGGTTTTACGTTTTGCACCGGTTTTGGTATCCTGATTTCCCATCTTAAGACTCTCTTTTTTCACCCCGCTCACATCTTTATTTCACAGCAGGTAAGCATGACGCGTTATATTTTCGTCACCGGGGGTGTCGTTTCCTCGTTAGGCAAAGGCATCGCATCGGCATCACTGGCCGCTATTCTTGAAGCTCGCGGCCTTAAGGTGACGATGCTCAAGCTGGATCCTTATATCAATGTCGATCCGGGTACCATGAGTCCTTTTCAACACGGCGAAGTTTTTGTTACCGAAGATGGCGCTGAGACTGACCTGGATCTCGGTCACTACGAGCGATTTATCCGCACCACCATGAAGCAGGGCAACAACTTTACCTCCGGTCGTATTTACCAGGACGTCTTACGCAAGGAGCGTCGAGGCGACTACCTGGGTGGCACCGTGCAGGTGATCCCGCACATCACCGACGAGATCAAACGGCGTGTGGTCACCGGTGCCGGTGATGCCGACATTGCCCTGGTGGAAGTGGGCGGTACGGTGGGGGATATCGAGTCCCAGCCATTTCTGGAAGCTATTCGTCAGCTCAAGGTCGAACTGGGGTCGCAACGTGCCATGCTGATGCACCTGACGCTGGTGCCTTACATCAAAACTGCCGGCGAAACCAAAACCAAACCAACCCAGCACTCGGTTAAGGAGCTGCGCTCCATCGGCCTGCAGCCAGACATTCTGGTGTGCCGCAGTGAGCAGTACATCGATGCGCCGGCACGGCGTAAAATCTCCCTGTTCACCAATGTGGAGGAGCGGGCGGTTATCTCCCTGGAAGACGCTGACAGCATCTATAAAATCCCGCGTATGCTGCACGAGCAGGGGTTGGATGAGATCATCGTCGAGCGCTTCAACCTCGGCTGCCAGGAAGCGGACCTCTCTGAGTGGGACGATGTGGTGGACCGTGAGTTCAATTTTGGTGAAGAGATCACCATCGCCATGGTAGGCAAGTACATGGAGCTGCTCGACGCCTACAAATCGCTGATTGAAGCGATCAAGCACGCTGGCCTGAAAACCCGAACCAAGGTGAACATCCGCTACATCGATTCCGAAACCATTGAACGGGATGGACTCGGTGTACTTGATGGCGTCAGTGCCATTCTGGTACCGGGTGGCTTCGGCCATCGCGGCGTTGAGGGCAAAATTGCCACCGTCCGCTATGCCCGCGAAAACAAGATTCCGTTTTTGGGTATCTGTCTGGGTATGCAGGTGGCTGTTATCGAATATGCTCGTCATGTGGCCGGTCTGGAAGGGGCCAACAGCACTGAATTCGATCGTCAGGCAGCACACCCTGTCGTGGGCCTGATCACCGAGTGGATTGATGCCCAGGGCATGATTGAAATCCGCGACGAAGCATCTGACCTCGGTGGCACCATGCGTCTGGGGGCTCAACAGTGTCGTCTGAAGCCAGGCACGCTCACCCATGAGGCCTATGGCAAGGATGTCATTACCGAACGTCATCGCCACCGCTACGAAGTGAACAACCATTATCTTCCTGCTCTGGAAAGGGCCGGTCTGATCATTGCCGGCCGTTCTGTCGGCAGCTCGGAGGCCAGCGCCCTGGTAGAGATTGTCGAAGTGCCCGATCATCCGTGGTTTGTTGCCTGTCAGTTCCATCCGGAATTCACCTCTACCCCCCGGGATGGGCATGGTCTGTTTACGGCATTTATCAATGCAGCGCAGGCTTTTAAACATTCATCCCGGTGATATTCAGTGATGCCTTGTTAAGAAGATTATTGTCATGAACAAAATTGTTGATATTAATGGCATCCAGGTCGCTAACGATCTGCCGTTTGTCCTGTTCGCCGGAATGAATGTATTGGAATCCCGGGACCTGGCTATGAAAGTGGCACAAGAGTTTGTCCGGGTCACCGACAAGCTGGGTATTCCGTACATCTTTAAGGCCTCGTTTGACAAAGCCAATCGCTCATCCATTGCCTCCTACCGAGGTCCGGGCATCGATGAAGGGCTGAAGATTTTCCAGGAGATCAAGACAACCTTCGGCTGCCCGGTGATTACCGATGTCCATGAGGCGCACCAGTGTCAGTCCGTTGCCGACGTAGTGGATGTCATCCAGCTGCCGGCCTTTCTCGCCCGTCAGACCGACCTGGTGGCCGCAATGGCAAAAACCGGGGCGGCTATCAATATCAAAAAGCCGCAATTTCTGAGCCCCGGCCAGATGGGCAATATTACCGACAAGTTTCGCGAGGCAGGTAATGATCGCCTGATTCTCTGTGAACGGGGTGCCTGCTTTGGCTACGACAACCTGGTGGTGGATATGCTCGGTTTCCACACGATGAAGCAGGTTAGTAACGGTGCGCCGGTCATCTTCGACGTCACGCACTCGCTACAGTGCCGAGACCCTATGGGGGAAGCTTCTGGCGGTCGTCGGCACCAGGTAACTGAGCTGGCCCGCGCCGGTATGGCGGTGGGGCTGGCTGGACTGTTTCTGGAAGCCCATCCAGATCCGGATCATGCTCGCTGTGATGGTCCTTCGGCTTTGCGTCTGTCGATGCTTGAGCCATTTTTGGCCCAAATGAAAGCCCTCGATGAGCTGGTGAAATCCTTCGCCCC
>JAQFVO010001344.1 GCA_027942505.1 Endozoicomonas sp.
ATGCCGGTGCGATCACTGCCGGCGGTTGTAATCACCAGCAGCAACGGCTGACGCCTGGCGGCGCAGGACAGCTCCAGGACGTCGTACACGCGCCGATTTTTGTGCGCGTGCAATTCATCAATGATGGCACAGTGAGTGTTTTTGCCCTCCAGCGTATCACTGTCGCTGGCCAGGGGCTTAAAACTGCTGCAGCTGACTTCGTGAAACACCGAATGATTAAAGGCTTGAATATGGTTGCGAAGGTTTGACTGTCGCACCATATCCCTGGCGGCATCAAAAACAATCCGCGCCTGGTCCCGACTGGTGGCGGCGCTGTATATTTCGGCACCGGGTTCGTCGTCCCAGTGGGTCATGTATAAACCCAGCGGTGCAACAAAAGTGCTTTTTCCGTTTTTCCTGCCCACTTCTATATAGGCAGATTTAAACCGGCGCTGATTGCTGGCTTCCCAATACCAGCCATACAGATTAATTATTATAAATACTTGCCAGGGAGATGGCTTGATTTTCTGGCCAGCCCACTCGCCTTTTATATGGGGCAGGTAGCTGTAGAAGTTAATAACATCTTGGGCCTTATCAATCCTGAAAATAAGGCCGCGATCCTGACCGTATTCCATGTCGTTTAGAAAGCGTCTGCAAGCTTTTTGGGTCCATTTGCAGGCGTTAATGGTGCCGTTGTTAACATCACTGGCGTACTGATAGCCAACCTGCCAATCCATTTAAACGCCTTCGCGTGCCATCCGCCTTTTTTTCTGCCAGGCGTCAAAGTCGTCTTCGGGTGCCTGATTTTCAGAACGGATGCGTGTACGACTTGAGGGAGTCATGCCGAATTCGCGCCACAATGCAAGCAATTGTTTGAATATCCGGTCAACCGTGGGTGTAATTTCAACATCCGCCTGTGACGTTTTTTCTTGCCAGATAACCCACAGTTTGCAATAAGTCATTAAAGCATTCAGGTCAATTGTGGTAAGTATCCCAGCCTTTTGAAGTTGCTCAGCCAAATGGTTCCAGCATTGTTTTTCTTTTGTAGACAAATTAGCCGGGCATTTCACATTTACTACTTTTTCAGGCCGTGGTTCATTTTCATTCATGCGGCAGGGTTTGGCTGTACCGCGAATCACTTTCAAGTTGGTCGGGAGTATAGGTCTGCCTGCCATGGATTCGATTCCGGTTTGATTTTTATACAAGTTGATTTAAAGAAGCTATTTCACAGTTTCCAAAAGATTTCATTTTGGACGCGCAAAAAAAGAGTTGGGGCCGCACGGTCATTTAGATTGCAACACAGTTTTGACCCCGCCCCCCCGGTCCCCGCGTGGCACCAGGGCAGTGGCGCACCCAC
>JAQFVO010001350.1 GCA_027942505.1 Endozoicomonas sp.
TACCAGGAACCACTGGCCAGCGATGGCTATCCGGCACTGGTCAATGCCTTGTCAAAAGCCACCGACCGACTGACCGCCGAACTGAGCCAGTCATTGACAGGATCGAAGACCGCCGCCCGCTGCCCGCAAAAGCGGCCCGGCTTTTTCGGGCAGCGGGCAGCGGGAGGCGGGTAGCGTCAAAAAAAAACCCAGCCGTTAACAGGCATGCTCATTCATGGCAATGCTCTCTTTACTGTGCCAGATGACTTTCATGCTGGCTGATGTCAGCTGTTCATCGGCCTCGGGATCAAAAGACTTCGGTCTGCTGTCAGTCAGTTTCAAACCACCGGGAAAGTGGCTGCGGTAGTTCGCCTGCAGGCACAATCTGCCGGAAATACACAACAAAGCCGCTCCCGCAGCACCGATGAGGGCTCCTACACCTAACGAGAACGGATGGATAGTTGGCTGGGCTTCACACGGCACTGGAGCTACGTAGGGGGCATTGGTGGTTGGTCCGTCAAGAGTGAGCCGTTGAGTGCTGTAGGTAGTTGCACCAGAATCACTGACTGATGCAAAAAATCGGCTAGCCTGAAAGGTTGTCGTGGGTGCGATGCGGCCGCGACCAATTCTGAAACCACTGTCAGGGACAGGCGCAGACGTGGCGTCGCGAGGCTGTGAAGCAGAAAATCTGCCGGAACTTCTGTCTCTCAATGGTGTAGGTGTCATGGGCGCAGTGCCATTCACCGCCGCACAACAGCTCTTTTGCAGATTAGCTTTGCAGGTGGCCGCAGCGGCTCCGGAATAAGACTTGCAGGCTCGGTACTGGTCAATACGGATGGTTTCCATCAGGCAAGTGTACGGATCTTCATCACGACCATTGGCACAATCTCTGACACCATTACACAGTTGCCGTTGGTCGATACAGCGGGAATCACCGCAGGAAACACGGTATTTAGGGCATCGGCTGAAGCAGAAATCGGACGCCTCATCGGCCCCACCGCTGCATCCGGCGTAACCATCACACAGGTATTCACGCGGCATGCAGGCATGCGGCAAAGCAGCAGCATCACAGAACAAGGCCGTGCTTCGCTCCTTACATCCGCAACGGTTACGATTCCATGCGCGGCTTACCTCAG
>JAQFVO010001353.1 GCA_027942505.1 Endozoicomonas sp.
GTGTTTCTGAAGGATTTATGTCACCGATTCGGGCGAACGTCGGGAAGGTCGTGGCGAAATCGCGGGTTACGTGCAGAACAAGGACCAGATGGTCGCCGGGCCTGACCCGGTAAAAGCTGCCCCGGTCACTGCCCAGCCAGCATTGGCTGGTGCGGACCAGTTCTCTGACGACATTCCGTTCTAAGCCAGGAGAGAAACAGCCATGGACGCCCCGGAGATCATTGAGCTAATCGACGAGAGTTACGAGCAAGAACCCGCGCAGAGAGCACGGCAGTACATCGGCGCGAGCATTATCGGCTACGACTGCGACGCTGCTATTGCCATGAACCTGCGCGGGTATCCCAACGTAGCCCCAGACCCGCAGTTAAAGCGAATTTTCGCCATGGGTCACACCATCGAAGACATGGTTGTCGCCGATCTCAAGCGCGTTCGTGGTCTGGAAATTCAGGAGACAAACCCCGACACCGGCAGGCAGTGGAACTACCGCGCCTGCGGTGGCCATGTGAGCTGCAATACCGACGGTATGGCCATCTGGCAGGGAAAGACGCTCGTACTTGAGATCAAAAGCATGAACGATGCGTCGTTTAACAAGTTCAAAAGCAAAACCATCAGGCGCTCACACCCGCACTATTACGCCCAGGTAACAATGTACATGGGCATGAGCGGCGTTAGACAGTCGTTGTTTGTCGGGTATAACAAGAACCGCAGCGTGTACCACGCAGAAATCGTCGACTTTGACGAGTTCGAGTGGTCGGCCATGAGATACCGGATCAAAAAAATACTGCGCGGCGAAAGTAAAAAAATCGCCAGGGACCGAAGCGACTGGCGCTGCAAAGGTTGTTTCAAGCGTGATGTTTGCTGGGGAAAAGTTACGCCAGAGAAAGCGTGCAGCTCGTGTGTTTATGCTGTTGCGGATCAGCGGGGCGGCTGGTACTGCACGAAACATGATTTGCCCGCGAAAAAACATTGCGGCCATTATTTAATGTATATGCCAGGAGAGAGAGATGACTGATAAACAAGAACCAGAAAAACAACCCAAGCCGATTCGCACGTACCCGAAGCCGTTGCCGGTTGGCTACAAAATGAGTCCCGTGCAGCGAGTACTAAGAAAATACCGGGTCAAACGGCGGTTTTCGAGAAACCGGCTGGCTACTACGGCTGGCGTCTGGCCACGAACCATCGAAATGTACGAGACCACTAATACGCACACCCCGAGCCTGGCGCACTTGGCAGCGATTTTTAATGCGCTTGAACTGGATATTTGGGTTATTGACCGTCGTGACGGGACGTTAATCGAGAGGATTTACTGATGACAGAGCATGTTCTTGATGTGCATGACCACGATGTAATTGGCAGTATCAGAACCGAAACTGTGTCGGTTCGTGAAGACGGCGCATGTAATCTCGTCGACGTGTGGGCGAGCCGGGGTAACGAAAGCCAGTTTGATCTGCTGGATTTTTTTGCCGAGTCAGGCGTCCAGCGGTTCGTCAATTATCTCGAAGAAGATTTAGGTGAACATTGTGTAGAGATCGACGACGACGAGCATGTCTGGGTGCACCCGTTAGTCATGTTCAAGTACCTGGTCTGGTGCGAGCCAGCGATCGACGCGCTGTGCCTGGACTTGTATCACACGTTTACGCAGAAAATGAAAGAGAAGTCAGACGAGAGTGCGACTCGGCATTGATGAAGTCAGAGATGAGCAAGAAATCTTGCTCATCTGTTAGGAGTATGACGATGGATGTAAAAGAATTAGAGCTATGCGGCCAGATGGTCAGGGTTGATGCTGACGGGCTGGTCAGCCTGACGGATATGTGGAAGGCCAGTGGAGGGGAGCAGAAAAATAAACCTGTTTTCTTTCTGACTAACGCCAAAACCAAGGAGTATATGGACTCTCTGGAAAAGGTAGGAAATCCAACCTTTAAGAAAACCGTTGGCAAAAACGGCGGAACATGGGGCTGCAAGCTGCTGGCCTACGACTATGCGGGCTGGATTGATCCTGAGTTTAAAGTCGGGGTTTATGCCGTTCTGGACAAATTTTTTGCAGGCGAACTCCAGCCAGCCATGTCACCCATGGATCGGCTCAATGACGTTGTGCTCAGAGAGCGCACTTCTCTGGCAAAAGGTCGTCTGGCGTCGAGTCTGATGCACGAGCGTCGGCGCGAGAAAAAAGAGCTGACCAGAGTAGCGAACAAAGCTATTGCAGAGTTGCAACACTCGCTGCCGTTGATTGGATTTTACCGGTAAAGGGGCAATGACATAGGTGCCCTCAAAATCGAGGGCACCTTTTATCCAGGAGACAAAGCATGTCAGGAATAGTAATTCCAGTGGTTCGAGAGATAGACGGGATTGCGACTGCGGATAGTCGTGATGTGGCGGAGTACTTTGGGAAGCAGCATAAACACGTTCTCAGGGATATTCGTAACTTGTTGAAAGATATACCAAATTTGACGGTCCAATTTTGGGCCGTCAAATTTAACAACCGTGGTAGGGAGTTTGATTGCTACCGCATGACCAAGACTGGCTTCCTTATGCTTGTGATGGGCTTCACTGGCACAAAAGCAAGCCAACTCAAACTTGCATACATCGAAGAGTTTGATCGTATGCAGGATTCCCTACGACACCTGTGGGATCGGGAGTACAAGAGCCTGATGGAAGCCGCTAATGAGCTGGGCAGAATCGAGAGTGATTTTCGTCGTGCTGCCAGTGCTGGCGGTCGAAGTCTTGCCCGCTGGCGAAACGCAAAACCGAAGATAAAGGCTGAGTTTGACAAGTTGCAGGCCCAGGGACAGCTACTGCTCGAACTAGAACCGGGCAGAACGACGAGACGGGTAATAGATGCGACAAGCATGATCAGTTACGTGGCTCCGAAGTTGCTGGCTGGGTGTTAACCTTGACAAATTTAAGAGCCACCAGTGACGGGGTGGCTGTTGTGGGATTGAAAAACAGATTATTTGAGAATTACGATTGGGTAATAGCATGATTCACAAGCAAACAGTTAAGCTGAAAGATATATGCGCTCTGTACGGCATATCGCGCACAACGTTATGGAATCTGAGGCAGTCACCGGATTTTCCAAAGCCAGTCCAACTGCCTTATGGGGGTAAGATTTTTTTCCAGCAGGATATTGAAGATTACTTCCGACAACTGCAAGAGTGAAACTGTGCTCTTTTAACCACTGGCCACGTTAATTATTGGGGCATAATGATCAAGCAGTAAGCGCTGCGCCTCGCGGCGCTTGTGGAAAAAATCGTCCACATTGTAGGTTTCTTCACTGGTCTTCATAACTTTATGTCCCATGCAAATTTCAGCCGCCCGATAATCAAAATCAAGATTTTGCAATAAGGTTCTTGATGTTCTCCTCAAGTCGTGGACAGTGAAATGTTTAACGGTATCGGGGAATAACCCTGCTTTAAACATATTGTCAATAGCTGTATTTAACGTGTCCGGCCCAACATGATCAAATCGCTTGCTAGACCTTCGTGATGGAAATAGATAAGGGCTACACCCGGCTCGGTATTTTAACTCAATTATCCATTCCACCACTTCCGGTTCCAACGGTACGTTGATCGGTTTTTTCTTACTTGAACGCTTCATTGCTTCAATACGTTCTTCGGGCATCTTCCAAATTTTATTTATTAAATCGTATTCTTCGATTTTTGATTCAGAGAGTTCTGTTTTTCGGCACATAAAAGCAAGCAATAAAGCGCAATTCAAATAATTGTCTCTGCCGAATTTTAAATAGTGCTTTCTGAACGTAGCGAATATAACTTCCAACTCGTCAAGTGGAATAGCTCGATCTCTTGCGTCTTCAATCCCGCCTGCGTCTTTGCAGGTAAAAACTCTAGCTGGGTTAAACTGCAAAAGATTCAAACGAATACCATAATCGAACAGTTCTTTTGCAAACTGTAGCACGTCATTAGCTACGGTCATTCGCCCAGGCACAGAAACTTTTTCGATCATTTTCTTTATATGTAGTGGTGTCACTTCTTTGGGTTTCATGAGACCGATAGATGGACTTATATCTTTTTCATAATATCGTTCATTTCGCCACCACGTTTTTATATTCTTTTTTTTATGGTTTATCCATTCGACGGCAAGTTCATCAACGTTATTAATTTCACATTTACCAATGGCTTTCTCTATTCTCGCCTCAATAGCTGGATCGTTACCCATTTTAACACTTTCTTTTACTTCCAGTGCTTTTAAACCCGCTTGATGCAAAGATACGCTTGGATATTTACCAATTGTAATTTCTTTCCGCGATGTTTTGTTTGTACCGGGTAGCTTGACTGTGTATCGAATCACCCATGTTACAGATAATTCTTTACTGATGCGTAAATACAATCCATTACCTGCCGCAAAACGCCCAGTCTTTTTCTCCTTGATTATTTTTTTGATTTCTGAATCTCTCACTGAGTACTACTCCTGCTTCTTTTAGTTGAGGTGCATACTTATTGAATCCATGCAATAAGCAGGAATGATCCTAGCCCAAACCCTTTTTTCTGTCACCACGAATTTTCGCTTATTTTCAAAATTCTGTCACCAAACCTGTCACCAATTTTTCAAATAAGTAAGTATATGGACGAACAACTAAAAACAAGCGATCAAAAAAAACCACTGAAATCAGTGGTTTATATCATGTACGATAGTTTCAGAACATTATTCAATATTTTGAACTTGCTCTCTCATCTGCTCAATAAAGACTTTCAGATTGACCGCCGTCTGAGTCAAGCCG
>JAQFVO010001287.1 GCA_027942505.1 Endozoicomonas sp.
ACAGCTGCCCTTCACTAATGGGGATCCAATATCCGTGGACGATGAAGGGCTGGAAATTGCCCGGGTGATATTGGTCATGGTCGGCCTCATAACTGTGCTCAAAACCGGCAATGATCTGGTCATGATCAGCAACGCAGCGAGTCTCGCCGGTCATTGCCAGGCGGTGCTTTTCGCTGTAGAGGTACGTCAAGAGGGAATCTGGCAGCGTGCGAAAATGATCCCAGAGGGGAGATCCGACCATTTCAGCCCTGGCAGCCTGTAGCTCCTGGTGAAAAAAACGGTCAACAGGTGATGTATCAGGTAATGGCGACTGTGATTCTTGCAGGCGCAGGTCGGCACGATAAGCGCCGGTGGAACCAGTTGTTGGCAATATCATGAGTTCTTCCTGCTGTGCTATGACGTTTCCGTTCGGTATGAGGCCTGAATCATCCGGCTTTCGGGAACAAAGCCCAATTCACGATGATGACTTTCTGATCCCGAATTTTCTCCCGCTGCGCTGGTGTCATCTGGCCGGGGGGTTACTGTGCCAGAACCAAATAGCAGTCCATCTCTGGGTATGTGTACTGTCCCTTCGATAGCTGGATTGGCGCTGATGAACTTTTCTTTTAACAGATAGCTGACCAGGTGTTTGGGCAGGTCCTGCTGGAAAAAGGCGTATTGCCAGCGATTGAGTGCATTGCCTCTGACCCGGTATTTGTGATCGACCAGACGTCGATAGTTAGGTTCATCAGCAGTTGTTGCCTGCCCATCGGCGAAACCAAGCACGTGTAACAACTGGTAGATGCCATCGTCATTTTTCTCGTGATTCAGACGCCAGAATTCATCGGAGAGGAACTGGTAAACATGTCGATACAGTGCCACCGGGGTGCAGAATTTGTGCAACAGATGACTAATGGTGCGCACGCTGTCTCTTGAGAGTTGGGCAAAGGTGATGTTTGGATTTTGCCCTCGCACGACGGCCAAACCAAGGAAGTTATTCACTTCTTCCACACAACGGGCTGACATGGACGACTCATGGTAATTGCCGAAGGCCTCGGCCATAGAGGCGGCAATGCCATCTTTGTGGAACTGGACGATAGAGTCCTTTATTTGATTGGCGCTGCTACCCACCAGGGGCAAGAGCAGAGATTGCACTCTGCCTGATAATCCTTGATTACACCCGCCAAGCCCGCTGTCAGCAATACCGGCAAGATTATTGAGTGAGATGCTGATTGACGATGGCGTCAGATGATATTCATCACTATGGAATAACAGGGCGACGAAGGTTTCAAAATAGTAAACGGCTTCATCGAGCAAGTAACGACTGTTGGCCGAGTTGGTGTTCATATCGGCGTAGCGGTTGAGTCTGCCTGTCAGGTCGCGTTGCAACAGGTTTAACGCCTCATCAATGTGGGCATTACTGGCTTTGAACTCTTGATAGGCATGAGTATTTTGCAGTGCCAGACACAGAGCGGAAATGTTACGGTGCACCTGGTTGCCACTGTAGGTTGTATTTCTGTCATGGTCGCCGTAAACAGCGATTGCCTGCTCGTCATCAATAGATAGCTGCCTCTCTGACTCTGGAAAACAGCACACTGAATGGCTTCGTAAAATTGATTCGCACTCCAGACGTGCCTTGGACTCCAGTTGGGAGATACTGGTCATGTTCTGCATTGCTCTTTCTATGGTGTGAAATGCCGCCACGTCAGAGCCTTTCAGTTCCTGGTAGATCTCATAAAGCAGTGATGCTTTGAAGCATCTGAATGGGGCAATTTCGTCATCACCAAGGCCTAACATCCTGTATTTCTGAATCGCTTCGCCAAGGCTTGCGGTGCTGGTAACGTCTGTCAGTAATTGTTGCAGTTTTAACAGTTTGTTCAGATGGGGGCTGATAACTCGCAGCTGTGCCACGTTCAGGTTAGTGCTGAACGTGCCGCGGATAAACGCTTTCAGTAGCTGGTTGGCCCCGATAATGCCTTCTTCTGCATAGATGGATTCGATCTTCTGGCGCAGGAAGAGTCGGTCGGGATGGTTAGCAAGGTTGATGGACAGCGTGTTGAACAGCAGGCAGGGCTGTTGAGGGGGCAGTGTGGCAAACAGTTCCTGGCAGTGCGTTGACAGACGAATGGGATTCACAAGTATCTCACTGACACTTTTTTTACCAACGCTGACGAATTGTTCCGATGCATCGCCCGTTTCATTATCCTGGCCCAGTAAATCACCGACAATGCACAAAAAGTCATCATACCATTTGTTAAGTTCTTCGATATGGCTGTTGAGGTTGGTCAGTTGTGTCCGGGTAAGAGGAAAGCGTGTTTCACCGTTGTAATCATCGTTACACAAGATGTAAATGCCCTGACTGTGGAGCAGGTCAAAAATGCCATAACCGAGGGCGTAGTTGTTCATGTGCAGGTTGATGTGGAAACGGCCATCGGGTTCATCGTCACTGTCTACATAACTGATGTTCAGACGGTATTGGGGCTCATACGGTGCTGGTATGTCAGCAAGTTCAATGAGCTTTTCCAGTTTGCCTGTGACGCTGTTGGTCAGTTGTTTGTCGCTCAGGTACTGCTGATAGGCTTCGTCAAGCGCGTTGCCTGCCAGCTGATTGGTTTCACTGGTCTTGCGCCACTCACCGATTATCCGGCGCTTTTCAACAGTGGCTTCTTTGGTCGCCATTGCTGTTGCATGGTGGGAAATGGCTGTTGCTATGTCGTCAATCTGGCTCTGTTGCAGTGCTGGTTGAGCATCAAGGCACAATGTTTGCAGAGCCTTAAAGTGCGCATCAAACTTCTGCCTCCATAGCTGGAGCTGACTGAACTTTGCCGGGTCTTGCAAAAGGCTTTTCACTGTTGAGCGCACTTTGTAATCAACACATTGTCTGATTTCATGCTCGGCTTGTTGTGAGCAGTTTGTCGGCAACATTGATGAGATGGCGGCAATGATGGCGGGATAATCATGGTTGCAGGGAGCGGGAGATATGCTGTCCCGAGTGGTTTGGGCAATGATGGAGTTGCCTGCGGGTTCTGCTAATGTCGGGGGCGTTGCCAGGTTCGAAGCGTGTGCCCGGGGGATTGATGTGGGGATGGAATTCATAGTTACTATTCAACTGACAAGTAGCTGTTGTTAATGACTGACCAG
>JAQFVO010001358.1 GCA_027942505.1 Endozoicomonas sp.
TCGCAAATCAACGGTGACAAATACGATGCGATCTTCTATCCGGGTGGTTTTGGTCTTCTTTCAGATCTGGCAAGCAACGAAGACTTCGCAAAAATCTCTGCAAAGCACTACGAAGATGGCGGTATTGTTGCAGCGGTTTGTCATGGTCCGGGCGCTCTTCTACCAATCACGCTAAGCAATGGCGAGAAGCTGCTTGCATCCAAGTCGGTGACGGGTTTCACTCGCGAAGAAGAGATCGATTTCGGCACCATCAACGATATTCCTTTCCTGTTAGAAGAGTCTCTGGCGCGTGGCGCTGCACGTTACTCGAAAGTGCAACCGTGGCAGGAGCTTGTGATTGTGGATGATCGCGTGATCACGGGGCAAAACCCAACTAGTGCTCATGGAGTGGGTAAAGCTATCGTTGATCTTCTGAACTAACTATCTGCAGGATTCTCTGGGTTAAAAGATCCAATTCAGCTGTGGCAAGTTCCCGCTTACTTCCCGCCAGGCGTTATTTTGGTTGACCCGGTCTCGCCGGGTGACTGGGCGGAACTTGCCTCCTTTCATGAGATATTCGGGCTAAGGATCAAAATTACATTTAACCATCGTTCGGCCGCTCTTTCAGGCCTTAAGTCATGAGTGGTCCAGCTTGTGTGAACCCGTAAGTCAGTTGCTCTGAGTAGGTCATGTAACAGAGTCTCATCCATATACGTGAAATGACGTCCGTCCCGCAATACCTCGCCCCGACCATATTTGAAGGAGCAGTAAAAATAGCCACTCGGTACCAGATAGCCTGCCAGGTAGTTCATGGTTGCTGCCAGTTTTGCATAAGGAACATGAAGCAAGGAAGCACAAGCCCAGATCCCCTCAAACCGGCGTTTTGTGTGAAACTCATCAAACTGGCAAGTCTGAACTGACAAACCAGTTAGTTGAGATGCCATTGCTGCAAGAGTGGCACTGGCATCAAATGCAGTGACTTCATAGCCTCGATCAATAAAAGCCCTGGCATCTCTGCCTGAGCCGCAACCGGCATCAAGAATTTGTCCTCCGTCGGGTATCAATGGCAGGAAATACTTATAGAGCTCCTGAGCGTCAACACCAACAGTTGAATTATAAAATTGCAGAGCATTTTTCTGGTAAAAGTCAGAGGTAGTCGTCATTGCGTATTGTACGGTTTGCGCCTGAGATAACGTGCTGATGATGCCAAATTGGTTTAAGAATGAACACTCTGTATATTCCGGCCCATCATGAACATTCGTTATAGCTGCGAACTCTCAATCTGGTTTTACCGTGTCGGCTTTTGCGAGCATTTTCGATGTGTTGACTCGTAACTATTCGTCACAAAC
>JAQFVO010000006.1 GCA_027942505.1 Endozoicomonas sp.
AGCGTGATCTGGTCTGTCATTCTTTAGCCTTCTTCAACCGGTTCAGAAACGCCTGTATCCAGGCCATCGGGCGGGGCGAAGGCCACCCGGGAATCTGAACGCTCACTACTTGCTGGCTCAACACCCAAAAGACGCAGCGCACCGGCAGCCACCTGGGCAAACACCGGCGCGGCGGTCAGGCCACCGTAATAAACTTTGCCAGAGGGGTCATCAATCACCACCACCATGGCCAGCCGGGGGTTATCAATAGGAACCAGCCCGGCAAACATACTGGTATAGCGATCCTTGATGTAGCCATTCTTACCCACTTTGCGTGCAGTGCCGGTTTTGCCGCCGACTTCAAAAGCGTCGACCTGTGCCCGTCCGCCGGTGCCACCGTGGACCACTTCGCGCAGCATGGCGCGCAGATCTTCGGTCACTTGCTGATCCATCACCCGGACACCCTCAGGTACTACATCACGCTTGATCAAAGACACCGGACGTAAAATGCCACCGGCACCAAGTACCATATAGGCTTGCGCTAACTGCAACGGCGTCACAGTCAGACCATAACCAAACGACAATGTGGCAATTTCTATATCACTCCAGCGATCCCTGAACGGCAGATAACCACTGTTTTCCCCCGGAAACCCGGTGCCCACAATCTGGCCCAGGCCGACTCGTTGCAACAGGTCAACCACCTTGTCAGGCCCTATGGCCAGCGCCATTTTGGAAACACCCACGTTACTGGATTTTCTCAACACTGTGGTGATGTCGATGGCACCGTAGTCGCGGTGGTCCTTGACCTGGTCGCGGCCAAGCATCATGTAGCCAGGCGAGGTATTAATGACCGAGTCCCGGTGAAACTGACCCGACTCCAGTGCTGCGGCAACGGCAAAGGGTTTCAGGGTTGACCCGGGCTCCATGGTGTCGGTCATCACCCGGTTACGCATGGTGTTGTCCTGCATATCCGCCCGGTTGTTGGGGTTGTAGGCGGGCTGATTGACCATTGCCAGCACTTCACCGGTCTTGACATCAAGCATCACCAGGGAGCCAGCCCTGGCCTGATGAAGCTCCACCGCTTTTTTCAACTCCCGATAAGCGACGTACTGCAGACGCAAATCAATACTGAGCATCAACTCTTTACCGGGACTGGCACTGGTGACCAGCTGCGCCTTGCGGGCAAGCTGGCCTTTACGGTCCTTGAGCACCCGACGTTTGCCGGGCTGACCAGAGAGCCACTCATTGTAGGCCAGCTCCAGTCCCTCCTGACCGGACTCGTCGATATCGGTAATACCAACCAGGTGAGCCGTCACCTCAGCTGCCGGATAGTAGCGTTGCTGCTCTTCGATGGCCTGCACGCCAGGCACCTTCAGCGCCATCACCCGAGCACTCTGTTCGGGTGCCAGCTTCCGCTTGAGATAGATAAAATCCCGGTTTTTCGCACTTTCGACGCGCTCAGACAACCAGGCCAGAGAGACATCCAGCTCATCAGCCAGCACTGACCACTGCGCTTTCGCCCGGAACAGCTCAGCCGGATCGGCCCAGATGGTCACCACCGGGGCACTAATCGCCAGCGGCTCACCGTTACGATCAAAAATAACACCCCGATGCGCCGTGACCGACTCGTAGCGAACCGCACGCTTGTCCCCTTCATTTTGCAGGAAGTGCCGGTTCAGCAGCTGTAAATCAACGATTTGATAGCCAAGCAACAAGCCAGCCAAGATCAACAGGCCGCGCACCATGTGCAGGCGCCATTTGCCAACCAGACCGGCGATAAAAGCAGGCCGCGCAGGCTCTGTTTTTTGCCGCCATCTCATGGCAGAACCATTTCTATCTGATTATTGTTTGGTACAGCCATATCAAGCTCCTCCCTGGCTATTTGTTCTATCCTGCCCGGCGACGTCAGCGTACTGTGCTCAAGCAGTAACTTACTCCACTGCACCTGGGCGCGGTTGCGGTTTTCCAGCTCCTGCTGAATCAGGTTGTTTAAACGACGATTCTCGTAAGAAACATAACCAAGCGACAATCCCGCGATGATCACCAGCAGCAATAGCAAAAGCACCGGCCAGCAGGTACGAATTAATACCATTGCAAAGTCATAAGCCCGGGCCAATATCATCATCACGTCAGTTTTTCAGCCACTCGCATCACCGCACTTCTTGCCCTTGGGTTATCGGCCACTTCCTGCGGTGATGGCTTAACCGCTCTACCCAGGCTTTTCATGCGACGATTCAGTTGTGCCTCCGTCACCGGCAACCAGCTTGGCAACTCATCACCCTTTTGGTGTTTGCGGATAAACCGCTTAACAATGCGATCCTCCAGTGAGTGAAAACTGATAATGACCAGTCGCCCGCCGGGTTTCAGCTTTTCCAGCGCCCGGTCCAGGCAGAGCACAAGGTCTTCCAACTCACGGTTGACGTGTATTCGGATCGCCTGAAACGCCCGGGTAGCCGGATGCTTGCCCTTCTCCCTCGTCGGGCAGGCGCCGGCAATTATGCCAGCCAGTCGCTTCGTGGTCAGAATCGGCTCAATCTCCCGCTCACGGACAATAGCCCTGGCCATGCGCCGGGAGAATCGATCCTCACCGTACTCCCAGATCACCCGGCTAATCTCCTGCTCTTGTGCCCGGGCCAGCCACTGAGCTGCACTTTCACCCTGCTGGTGATTCATGCGCATATCCAGCGGGCCGTCCTGGGTAAAGCTGAATCCTCGCCCGGGATCGTCCAGCTGGGGTGAAGAGACACCAAGATCAAGCAAAATACCGTCAACCTGTCTGTCGATCCCGGCCAGTGCATCAAGATCGGTAAACGAACCATGATGGATGGCAAACCGGGCATCTTGCCTCGCCAACGCCTCTGCGTTGGCGATGGCTGCCGGGTCTTTATCGATACCCATCAACTGCCCGACATTGTTTAACTTACTTAAAATCAAACGACTATGGCCGCCTCGGCCAAAAGTGCCATCGACATAAATACCGGAAAGATCAGTCAGTAACGCATCGACAGCCTCGTGCAGAAGAACCGTTCTATGCCCTTGGTCTTCCATTGGTTGCGTTGTTGAGCTGTCATCATCAATACGATCTAACGATTTCATAAACCTTTCACAATATGTTTAATTACCTCGGCAACCCGCGGCACAAAGCCAACGTTTGCACGATGCCGGCACCAGAGACAATGCACTACAAAGAGAGCGACTGCAGCTCCACCGGAATATCTGTTGCTTCGCTGACCTCTTTCAGGTACTGGTCGCGGCGCAGGTTCCAGCAACCTTCGTCCCAGAGTTCGAACTTTTTGCCCTGGCCAAGCAAAATCGCGTGCTTGTCAAGGCCTGCATAATCTCGCAACAACGGAGGGATCAAAATTCGACCATTACCATCAAGCTCAACGTCCGTGGCATGGCCAATCAGAAGCCGCTGAATTCGGCGGGTGACTGGGTGCAGACTGGGGAGCGTTTCAATTTTACGCTCAATCAACTCCCACTCATCCAGGGGATAGATCAACAGGCAGGCATCATCGGTATCAATGGTTGCTACCAGGGCGCCGTTACAGCGCTCGCGCAACACCTGCCTGAAACGCGCTGGTATTGCCAGACGCCCCTTGACGTCCAAACTGATAGCATTCACACCGCGAAACACGACGTTGCCTCCCTGCCAAAACCG
>JAQFVO010000012.1 GCA_027942505.1 Endozoicomonas sp.
ATGCAGGTAAGACGTTTCCCACAATCGGATGAGCCCCAGGGTAAAAATGGCTGTATTGGCAGGAAGCTCCACACCATAATTTTTGGCTAAATCACACGCAACCGCGAACACGGCTGGGTTGCCCCGGTATAGATCTGCCGAACTGTTTGTGCCAGCCGTCGCTGATCTTCGAAGCAAAGATTGAAAAGCCTGACCCATTGAGCGCATTATAGTGGCCCTGTTGGCGCAAAAACGACGTCTGGCGGATTGTGTTTGCAGCTGATTTTCAAAAAATGAGAACAGGTTTTGCAGAGACTGATCATTCATGAATCCGTCGCTCTCATCCAGGTTATAAATGTTAACAGCGAGAGCCAGACTGTGCAATTTTGAAATGACTTCCCGGTCATGCTCAGGAAATTTATAGCAGTTTTCCATGTCCTTAATAGAGGCTTGAATAATTCCACCAGGAAAGAAGTTTAACACCAGATTTTGTGGATTAAAATCCAAATGAACAAGGCCGTGTGAGAGTGCGAGATTCATCCATTCTTGCTTCAGGCAGTCATGAATATGCTCAATTAAATTCAGGCTTTCATGATCCGCCGGGTCTCGCCCAAAGCACTGACCAAATAGCTCAAAACGAGTGTCTTCTGCTGTTTTACCCGAAGCTGAAAGCTCTTCGATTGTATAACCGAGACCAACATCTGCCACGATCATTACATTTTTTGAGGTAGATTGATCAACGATCTCTGGAATATGAAGTGATAAGACAACCTCATCGCCTAAGCATGTAAATCGCTTGACTTCTGGATCACGGGTAACTGTATCCTGAAATTGTTTATGGAAATATCTCTCTGAAATGAGTGATTTTTCTTGATAAAAGTTACTAAGGGTCTGGGCATCCAAACGGTCTGAGATAGTGGATGAAAATAATGCCATCATTTTCATTGCCATTGTGCCAATGGCTATTTCATCCAGATGCTTTGAAGTGGTAACTTTTGCGGTATACTGAACACCTTCAGACTCAACCTGAAACCACGTGGACGTTTGGGTTGTTTTCAGATAGGCGGTGATTTTATATTTATCCCCGAATGAACTTTTTAGAATTTGGCAAGCTTCATCATAGGATATGACGTTAAGCTTTCTCTCTGGACGTGCCATAACCTGTCCAAAAGCATTTGTGTCGTCAGCAGTTAATGTCAGATTCTGAGTTGTTATGTCGAAATTCGTTAATCTTGCAAACTCACCAATAACAGGCCCGAGTGTTTTGAGGCAGGACTCAAACTGTTCAGGAGTTATAGAGAGTTTGAGAACTTTATGCTTGATGTAGTAACAGCCTAAAATGGCCACTCTGGTAATAGCTCGGCAATATACTGAGATTTTTTTGGGGATGTTTTTAATTGCAGACCAGGTGTTGTTGTCTGCATTAAAATGGCTTGTTGTTTGTATGTCAGAGCTATTGATTTGCCTGTTGTTGGATGTTGCATCACAGATAACCTGCGGATCAATTTGCCGTGGACGATTTAGTGGTTTAGGTAAATATAAAGCTTCCATGATAATTAACTTCTCACTTTGATGGCTATGAGTTAAGTTTTCTAAGTCCATTCATAGAAAATTATGATCTATAATATCCAGTTCATTGATCAACTTACAATGGAAATTAAGGTGCAATTGTCCTTTTGCAGATTATGTTCATTGTACAGTGGCTACGAAATTACATTAACTAATAGTACTCTATTACTAATTTTTGACATTTTATCATAGGATAAGTTCATTTCTTTTTCCTCTAAGATGGACAAAATCTGGGCAAAGAAAAAAGCACCCAATTTTCTTACCCATTATCTTAATCAAGGAAGTTCAACGACGTTAATAGTTGATCTAAGGGTGGACATTAAGCTTACCCCACCATTATCAATGGCTCTCGGATGGAACCACGAAGAATGCCAAGAGCATAAAGAAGAGATTTTCTTTTCCTTCGTGCTTATTGTGTCCTTCGTGGTTCCATCTTTAACTTCCCGAAGCGGGGAGTAGGTGCTTCATGTCTACCCTGGGAAGAGTTGATTTATCAGTCATCTGGTTACAGCGATCTTTCTCAGTAAAAAAAATATACGGGCAAGAAATATATGGGTGTCCTGTTTTCTTGTTTTCTTCCTCCTGTTTTCTTCCTGTTTTATTCTTCTTGCCATTTGACTACTGGATTGTTTAGTCAGCTTGAGAATGGACGAGGGGAAGTATATATGCATTCTTGTTGGATTTCTGCGTTGTCTGAGCTGATTTAGGAGTCAGTGGTAAATCAACCGGGCCCTCAGATGAATTGACTAATTGGAGAAATTCCGCCCTTGCAAGTGAAGCTAGCCTTGAAGCTTCCTCCTTGCTGACTTTTCTTTTCATTTTATTATAAGTACTGTTATAAATTCTTCGGCACTCTGCATAGATGTGATCATTCTTGTAGCGGCAAATTTTGCGGTCCCTTAGGCGCTTTGCGTAATCGGGGTCATTACGGTAGCGATTTCTTTTTTTATCCCTTTCGCGCTTCACGATAGCAGGGCTTTTGCGACGCTCCCTTTGAAACTGCCTCTGGCAGCCTGCGTAAGCAGGATTATTCTGGTAGTACCCGCTTTTTTCCTTCCTTTGGCACTCAGCGTGTGATGACTTTCCGGCCATAATTTCTGCTGAGTTTTCTGAGTTCTTAGTGGTATCCTGTTGCAGGTTTAGTGGGTTAGCCACAGGAGCTGATCGTGAATCTTGTAGGTGAGCGAGTTTGACAGGAGGATTAGTTAAGTGAGGGGTTAGACTAAGGTAGTTCGCCGGTATTAGCTTCCCGGTATCAGGCTTGTACCCGAAAGAGAAGGGGAGAACATCAGAATTTTTATTGGCTTTCTGTGTTGTCTCACCTGAGTTGGAAGTCTGTTGTAAACCAGCTGAGTCCGCTGAATAAGGGACAGATCGAAAGTATTTCACCCTGGCGGCGACAGCCAGTTTTAAAGCTTCTTCCTTACTGAATATTTTTTTCATTCTATAGTAAGTTCTGGCATGAATTCTTTGACCCTCTGCGAAGACGGGATCATTTTGGTAGCGA
The DNA here is from genome assembly GCA_027942505.1 of Endozoicomonas sp. Classification (GTDB taxonomy): domain Bacteria; phylum Pseudomonadota; class Gammaproteobacteria; order Pseudomonadales; family Endozoicomonadaceae; genus Endozoicomonas. The sequence continues at coordinate 3,056 of JAQFVO010000012.1, forward strand.
AACTTTTTTCGAGCCTTTTCCCACTCTGAGTAAACGGGATTCTTGCAACGTTTCTTTTTGTGCTCAACCTGTGAATATTTATCGCCAACAATTTCCGCTGAGTTTGCGTGATTGTCATTGGTACCTTGTTGCAGGTTTAGCGGGTTAGCCACAGCAATTGGTCGTGAATCTTGTGGGCAATTGAGATTGGCAGGAATGCTAGTTAAGTGATGGTTTAAATTCAAATGGATCGATGGTTTTGGCTCACTCAAATCTGGTTCGTGCCCCGAAAAGAGTGGTTGATCACAGAGATCACTACCTAATGATGGAAATAGCGCGTTCTCAATGGATTCTTTGTCAGGATTCCACGGTGAATATTCATCATGAATTGATTCTGAAGTGTCAGAAAGATTGAATTCATCGAAACTGTCAGGAATCATTTGCATCAGAGGTTTAATACGAAATTCATTCAATAGACTTATAGGATGAGTACTGTTTTTGTTTGCACTCGACTGACTAAGATAAGCAGAGCGAGGTGAGTGCGTCTCCTGGACTGACATGTCGTGATAGCGCAGCGGAGGCTTTGTTATAACACCCTGGCATGAAAATCCAGTCAGCCCTCCAACGGCGATATTAGGAGAAGAAAGGCTATTATGATGTTCCATTTAATCGTCACATTATTGAACCGTGACTTAAGACTCCCCCTGCTCATTAATAGTTCCTTTCATAAACAACCTATCAAGTGTTACAGGTTTAGGTAACTTTGAGTAGGTCCAGGAGCGGCTGCCTTTGGTACAAGAACTTCCTCAAACCGAGGATTGCACATTTCATCATACCCTCTGAGACGTTTCTCAATGACCACGCTCAGGCCTCTTTGTTTTAGTCTCTTTTTTGCGAGTTCTGACCTTAATGTGTCCTGAGTCAATGTACCGAGGTTCATGAGAATTCCCCGGGATTCGAGCCGTTTCACTTCTGCTGCTATGGCCTGGCGCGTTTCCTTACTCAGTACGCCCATGTCGTATTCACATTGCATTTTTTCCAAACGGGTCATGCAGTCCGGAATCCTGATTTGTTGAAGGTCATACCAACTGTTATGGATGCCCCGGGTTATGCCCTGACGGGTATCGGTCCCACACGTTTTGTGATTCGGATCTGTACAGGTTAGAAAACCGGCAAGACGGGCAATTTTTCGTCGGACATTATCGTTGAGGAAATCGTCCATTTTCTCCACTGGCGTAGAAGTGCGCTCAAATTGTTCAGTGAGGTTTTTTGCTTCAGTTGTTAACTGATAGGAATGCATGTAGGGATCAGACCGGTGGTCATAGAGCAGATGGCCGGTGACCTGGGCCAGGTCAGCGGCTCCGTGCATGGCAGCTTCGAGATGTCGTTGGAACAGAGATTTTTGTTCCGGGTCGGCGGTGAACTCGCTCAACTCCGGCGGGAAGTCCAGCAAGCTGCCATTAAATGTTGACAGGTCAGGATTAGGAGTGGCTAGTCCCGGGAAATTTTTCTCTACACCAGTGCAGCGAATAATGTCCATGCGATCGGCAAAGCGCAATACGCGCAGATAACCACGAATGGTTGCCGACATGGTGTCATCATCCCGGTTTTCCTTGCTTTCAAGGGCCTGGGCGACATCATCCAGAAGTGGCTGTGGGTACTGCCCCATCAAATCACGTTTGAAGTACTCAGCGGACCTCTTTTCTTCCTGGTCTTTGTCGACATCTTCTGCTGCCGCATCATGGTAAATAGCGGCCAGCGCCAGGAGGGTTTTCTCATCTTCTGTGCAATTCAATATCTGGAATTTTTCCAGCAGTTCGAGATACCAGAGCGCGTTATTCCTGGCACGCAATACATGGCTGCAAGGGTGCACTGGTTTCCATACCGTGGGCAATGATTCACGATGAAGGCTTCTGAGTACCCGCTCAGGACCGGGGCGACGGTAATAGTGCTGTAAGATCCTGAGAATGCTTTCTTCATTGTCTCGCGCATTGGCAAGCACCGGTGGTTTACTGAACGCGTCCACCACAAACCCCAGCTCTAAACGATCATACGCTTCCTGAGAAGGGGAAGGTATTAGATTGGTCTGCAAATTCAGAGTTACTTTTAACTGAGCTATCGCCAGTTTTGCCTCTCCAAGCTGTTCTGGCCAGGATTGATAAAAAGGGTCTTGCTCACGGTGCAGGTATAGTTCCCAGACCCATTCGATGTAGTCATCTGTGGAAGAATTCCCCAAAGATATTCGTTGTATTTCGCCTGAGTAATTAATTATTTCTTGCCTGACTGCATTCAGTAACTCCTTACTGGGAGCAGCACCATAATAAAACAAGGCCAGCAAATGTTGCCTGAAAAAAGTATAATTTTTTTCATGGGAAAAAGGTCTTCGCAGTGCAAGATTTAAAAATTCAGCCAGTTCGTCATGGAATTTTAGGCAAGTTCGATCAATTTCCACCTTGATGGCAGGGAAATCAATAGGATGAATCAGGAATTCCCAAAACTCGATAAAAGAGGAAGGTGGTAGAACTGCTGTGAAATAGTTACACAAATAGGGTGGCGTGCCGCAAAGGTCTTTGCAGAAAAATTTCTTTCTTATATTCGTTGCACCACTACTGATCAGGTCGTGAAATAATAGCTCTGATTTTGTGTTTGAATTCTTGTCTGCTGACGTACCTGATTTTCCGAAAAAATAATTTTCATCATCAAACTGCCTGCGTTGTTTTTTGACAAACAGCTCAAAAAGAGATGTGCACTCGTCTTCGAAAAAGAAATGTTTATTAAATGAAAATCCACTATCTTTGATTGCCTTTAGGCGTTCAGGGTTGTAACAGGCTGGATTGGATACCATTTCTATAAGTTCGATCAAAGTGGGGGTTAAAGGAGGTCTTGCGGTTAATTCAGCTTTATTTATCATTTGTGATTTTAACGTCATTGGAAGCATGTTCAGTATTTCTCTGAATACACTCCGATTCATGTTATGGAGTTTGGCAATGTCATCCAGACAGTTTTCATTATGCGTCAGTTGATCTCCCTCCAGCTCCTCATCAAAATAGACCTCCATAGAGCCACTATGCTGACAGTAAACGGCCAAAGGCAATGGATCAATCCCTAGCGCATTTTCCAAAGTGTGTTTTTCTTCAAGAATATCGGTAATATTTCTGGCGGCATCATTCTTTGTGATGCAATAGCATTTGATCTGTGACCTGTCGTAACCAGTGGTAAGAAATTCAGGGTAGGGTAAAAGTCCTGGATAACAATGTTTTGGGTACAGCTTTAATTTGGGCAAGGTGAATGTTCCATCGGGTTGCAAATGCCCTGATGTGAAATTGGAATAAACAGTCCACTGACGTGCCGCTTCCTCCATCACTTTATTCAGTATTTGATGGGTGTCGGCAAGGCATTTAGTATCAAGGTCATCAAGTCTTTTCCCGGAATTGACCAGATCGCAGGTCATTGCATTAGCCTTATAAACGGCAAGCAGCTTCGGGTTAAGAATGCCAAGCACATTTTTGCGCGCTAATATCAACTTAATAGGAACGCCGTGCGGAATAAAGCAGACTGGTCGTGGTTCTTTGTTTTTCCGGTCAAGATAAGTTCGTTCGTTGTCCAGATGAATTTTTCGCAGGCCAAGCCTCCCCTGGGTCACTGCCAAGAGTATCTCCTTACGTTGAAATTCCCTGAGTTTATCCTTGGGAATAAAAAATGCTGAATCCTCACTCTTAGACCATTTGCCCGAAACGTCTGGATTGTTTAACTGATTTGGCAAGAGGTGTATTGCGTTGGGTACGTTATTTTGAACGGAGGATACCATAAATCTGATCCTTTAGTTATCTTGTTGATTGCAAGTTGCAATTCCATTTGCAAATTTTTAGCTCAAATTCAATGATTCTCCAGCTGAAGACCAAACAACGTTGTTTCAAAACGTTTGGACCATTTTAAGGTTAAATAGTTCCACTCTTTTCAGCACGTAAACTCGTTAAAGCCCCGACCCTGCTTGCTTAGACAGGCATGGTGAGATTCAAACCGAACAGGATGGCTGGCTGCCTGGCAAGGCTGAGAAAAATTGCAGGATTGTCTGCAGCCCTGTTCGATGACGATGGGGAAAAGACGCGGCTATCTCGCAAGAGGAAAGTTCTCAGATGGTTCAGAACTTTCCTGCTTTGTCACGCCTTCTCAGGAACATGCCGGTTAT
>JAQFVO010000031.1 GCA_027942505.1 Endozoicomonas sp.
GGGTTGTCGTTATCATAAGCCTCCGCACTCCGTTCGTCCTGAGCCTGTCGATGGGCGCAAACTCCGGCCCATGATAGTTCGTGCCAAACACCCTCCGACTCAGCTCAGGCTGAACGGAGGTGGTACACGTCGATCTCATTGAACGATGTACTAGGCGCTGACGTAGGTTCGCTGCCAGCTGTCCACGTTGATGGCGGTCAGGCTCTTGCCCCAGACGCAGCCGGTATCAATGGCGTGAATATTGGCAAGCTTGCTGGTGCCGTTCAGTGCCGCCCAGTGACCAAAAATAATCTGCTCGTGGTAGCAGGGGCTTTGCGTAAAACTGAACCAGGGCGCATAGCCGACGCCGGCAGTGGCGCCTTTACTGTCCAGATCCAGTTCACCCCAGGCGTTGCAAAAGCGCATCTGGGTGAAATAGGCGGCCGTTAGACGAAGTCTCTTTTTCAGCTTCAGTTCATCGTCCCAGGGGCGGGGTTTGGAGCGTTTGAAAATCTTTTTCAGCCAATAGACGTAGTCAGGTGAGCGCAATGCCTGCTCCAGCTCCCAAGCCTGTTCTTTTGCCTTGGCAACAGTCCACACCGGAGGGATACCGGCGTGAACCATGGTAACCTGACGCTGCTCATCGTGGTGCAGCATGGGCCGAAAACGCAGCCACTGGATCAACTCATCGGCGTCTGGCGCAGCCAGCAGTTCGGCAAGTGTGTCTTTGTCTTTGGCCTGGCGCACCCCGCAGGCCACGGCCAGCAGGTGAAGGTCGTGGTTACCGAGTACGGCGACACAGTGATCTCCCAGCCCCCTGAGGTAGCGTAAGGTCGCCAGAGACTGAGGGCCTCGGTTGACCATATCACCGACCACCCACAGTCTATCGCGCTGCGGGTCAAAGCTGAGTTTGTCCAGCAGGCGGCGCAGCGGGTCGTAACAACCCTGAATATCCCCAACTGCATATGTGGCCATGGTCTTATAGTCTCCGGGCGTTTACTGGTCGGAGAGATAATCCGCTATCCGGACAAAATCAGCAATACTGAGCACTTCCGGACGCGCTGCCGGATCAATAGCCAGCGCGGCCAACTCATCGGCCTTCAGGTGCTGCCTGAGGGTATTACGTATGGTCTTGCGCCGCTGGCTAAAGGCATCACGTACCACCTGTTCCAGCATATCGATATCCTGACAGGGGTGCGGCAATTCCCGATAGGGTGTCAGGCGCACAATGGCTGAGTCGACCTTGGGCGCTGGCCGGAATGACTCTGGCCCCACAGTGAACAGGTAGTCCACCTGGCAGTAGTACTGGGCCATAATGCCCATGCGGCCATAGTGCTTTTCACCGGCGCTGGCCGCCAGGCGCTGTACCACCTCTTTTTGCAGCATAAAATGCATGTCCTGAACCAGGCCGGTGAAGCTTAGCAGGTGAAAAATCAGCGGTGTAGAGATGTTGTAAGGCAGGTTACCAACAATACGCAGCGGTCGCTCATCGGTTTGCAAGCCGGCAAAGTCAAACTTCAGTGCGTCGGCTTCGTGGAGGCGAAAGTTCGGGTTCAGGCCAAAGCGCAGCAGCAGGATGGGAATCAGATCCCGGTCCAGCTCTACAACGTCCAGGGTACCGGCCCGCTCCAGCACATCGGCGGTCAGGGCACCTTGACCGGGGCCAATTTCCACCAGGTGCTCCCCCTGTTTTGGATTGATTGACGCGACAATCTCACGGATTACACCATGATCGTGCAGAAAATTCTGACCAAAACGTTTACGGGCCTTGTGATAAGGGAGTTCTGTCTGAGACATGGGGAGTTATAGCTCGGCGGACAAGACGACAACCAGCCAGTGAAGGCTGGTCAAACGGGGAGATGATAACGTCACCGGCCAGTTTTGGCCAGAGAGATAAGCTCAGTTCTGGTCAGTTAATTTGCATCGTTACTTTTTTTCTCCACGACTTTTGAGCGCGGCAAGTTGCCCCTCAATTTCCGTCATTCGCTTATGAGCCTCCTCTGCTGTGATCCGATCATTTGGATTGACCTTAATCATATCTTTTAACAGCGACTTCAACTGTTCAGCACCGGCTTTGTCCAGCGCTTTCTTTTGTTCTAATTTCTGAAACAGAGCGTCGATATACTTCCTGATCAGGGTCTCCTGCTCGTTTTTGTGGTTACTGCTCTGACGTGAAATTTTGATCTGTCTGGGCAGGCGTCGGGTAATATTCCCCTTCAGGTTCTGCGAGTCGATGCCCAGAAACCGCCCATGCTCAACCACGTATTTATCAATCCCTCGCCCTTTACCTTCAACATTATTGGAGTCACGATCCCTGTTAAGAACGGGGACCAAAATCCCTTCGTTATCAAGAACACCCGCTGTTTCCTCTAATATCCGCACAATCAGCAAGGCACTGCTGAAAACATCCCCCTTGGTGGTTAGCACACCTTCTGGTGGACAGAAGCGCAGGTTGCCCTTGTAGGTCTTGTGGCCATCAGGGGGAATTTTCTGCGCTTTGCCGAAATCAGCAATTTTTACCACTTCACCGCCATCACCATCGAATATCAGGCAGTTTTCCGGTTTGATGTCACCATGAGCGACATTGGCAGCGTGCAGATTTTTCAATCCTTTCAGATACTGGGTGCAGTAATTGATACGCTTGGCAAATGAGAGTGCAGGCTTGCGCAGCTCCCTTTCCAAGTCGCAGCGGGCTGCCGGTGTGGAAAGGGAGTATTTGTTGTTAATGCGTTGGTGGTCTTGCAACTCGACCATATCCAGGGCGAGGTTCGTGGAGTCCTTAACCCCACTTTTAATAGCTGATATTTTCTGGAATTCCTTCTTTAATACGGACTCCTTTGAATACAGACCACCCAGTTTACGCACCGGCGCATAGGCCACATCTCGCTCTCCCAGATGGGTTGCCCTGATCACCCGCTTGTCGGACCCTTTGGCCACCAGTGTATATTCATGCTTCACCGGGGCGACCTGGTAACGTCTCGAAGAGCGAGAGCTAAGCCAGAGGAATTTTGGTAGCGAAAATCCGGTTTTTTCTGACTGCTCCGGAAGCACTCGCACTGAATTAGCTGGAATTTTGGTTGCCATAAATGCACCTGACGTCCATGTTATTTGATAATTTGCCCGCAGCGGGTTGGCTTCGCCGGTAGTAAACATAGAATTTGTCGACAGAAATGCACAATGCGTGAGAGTGTAGGGCAGGC
>JAQFVO010000064.1 GCA_027942505.1 Endozoicomonas sp.
ATCCGCCGGTGACATTTAATGAGGTGTATCAGGATGTGTTTGAACAGGCGGAGCATTTTAAGGCGGGGCGGGGTTAATCTGAAAGGAGGAAGAGTGGCAGAACACGTCAAGGACTGTCACGGAGAAACCAAGCTGGAGGAAAAGCAAGCGTTGTCTGACGCACAAAAAACATCGTGGTTATGTCTCCGGGGAATTAGCCCATCTTGTTCCTGATGACAGATACCGGAATGTACAAGCGATCAGGCTGGTTCATACAGGGCTGGAAACCATATTTTAGGTAGAACTCAGCCACCCCGTCCTTGGCATCCACCGTGATGACCGGAAATCCCGATATGTCACTGGCCTGCAACAACCGAAACAGGGCATCGACCAGCAACCGTTCACCAATCCCCTGTTTCTGATAACGACGGTCAACCCCGAGCCTGGCTATCAACCCACCAATCGCATAATCGTTCCTGCCCGAGTACTTGCCCGGCAGTTCCGACAGATCAACCTTGTTCATGGTCAGGGTATAAAACCCGACAATATGGTTTGCTCTGGCCAGATCCTCAATCACATAGGTTCTGGCCTGATCCTTCTTATGCTGCTTGTTAGCCTGAAGCCGAAGAAAGTTATTCAACGCATCAACGCCGCAATCAAACCGCTTGCGGTCATGCCGGTCCTTATCCAGTAAAACGGTCTGGCTCATTAGTGTTTGGCTTCCATGGCAATGAAGCGATCAAACGCCTTGCTGAGCCGTTCATTCATGGCAGGCGGATTATCAAGCGCCTCAACAAAGGCCACGGCTTCATCCCTGTCGAGCTTCCAGACATTCGCTTCCTGTATGGTCTTTTCTGCACTTTGCCGCAGCATCTTGATGATATAAGCGTTCAGGCTGGGTGAGCCATCCAGTGCAGCAGCCCTGATCAGCAGATCCTGGGTTTCTTCATCAATCCTTGCGGTGATTCTGGGTAGTGAGTTGGTCATCACGAATCCTTCAACAGTATGTCATTTTGTCACATTATAGTATTTACTTTTTTTACGTGCCACTTTGCCACATTATCTAACATCACATCTAAACCACCAATTTGCAGGATCTTAAGCCTAATGCTATCTGAGAACTGGCACCACAGTGAATAGCAGCAGAGAATAGGACCCCGTAAATTTCTCAACTGGAAAAATGGGTGTCCTTTTTGTCCTTTTTACACTCACCAGTGAGGTTGTCGCAAAAGGTCAAGTCACTGCGCTGTCATTCCGTACAGGGATTGTTCGGAACCCATCTGGCAGGGATAGCCA
>JAQFVO010000091.1 GCA_027942505.1 Endozoicomonas sp.
ATGCCGGTGCGATCACTGCCGGCGGTTGTAATCACCAGCAGCAACGGCTGACGCCTGGCGGCGCAGGACAGCTCCAGAACGTCGTACACGCGCCGGTTCTTGTGCGCGTGCAGTTCATCGATGATGGCGCAATGTGTGTTTTTGCCTTCCAGCGTGTCGGAGTCGCTGGCCAGTGGCTTGAAACTGCTGGCGCTTGCTTCGTGGCAAACGCTGTGGTTGTAAGCCTGCAAATGGTAACGCAATGACGACTGGCGGGTCATGTCGCGGGCAGCGTCAAACACAATGCGTGCCTGGTCACGACTGGTCGCGGCGCTGTACACCTCGCTGCCTGCTTCACCGTCTTCTTTCAACATGTACAGGCCGACAGGTGCAACAAACGTACTTTTGCCGTTCTTTCGTCCGACCTCAATGTAGGCACTGCGAAACCGTCTTGTGCCGTCTGCCCGGTACCAGCCAAACAGGTTAACCAGGACAAAGGTCTGCCAGTCGCTGGGCGTGATGGATTGGCCTGCCCATTCGCCTTTGATGTGCGGCGTCAGGTCGTAATAGTCCAGAACATCCTGGGCTTTTTCCGGACTGAACACCAAACCACGTTGGTGGCCGTGGTGCATGTCGTCAATGAATCGCTGGCAGGCCAGCCGCACCCATTTGCAAGATGGGATGTCGCCGTCGAGGATCCGGTTGGCGTAATGCCAGGCGTCTTCCCAGTAGCGGACCATATCATCAACCAGCCCGACTCAAACCCACGCAAAGATGCCTGTTCGGACGTCCCCGCGACGATCATAGCTCCGAACGGCTATGGATTTGATCACTGTTTGCCGCTGACATTCAGCGGTTATCCGAGGGTTCCAGAATAGGGCAAATTGCCCTATAGTACGACCCACAAGCCGAGGCAACCACGCCAGGCAGACAACCGGAGACTTTCCGATGAAAGACAACACCAACGCCATCATGCAGTTCATCACCGCCAAGGGTAACATTGAAGCCCTGCTGCAAAACCTGACCGCCATCGTTGAAGACCACCTCGGCCACAGCCCGGACGAAATCAACTGGAGCCACGTTGGCACCATGGCCGCCATTCAGGTAGCCCTGACCGAGGTCGCCGAAATGGCCGGGCTGGACACTTACGAAATCCTCGACTCTGAATAACACAGGAGGCCGCCTTCGGGCGGTTTTTTGCTTATGGAAATCAACCCCAACAGCCAGCTGCCGTTCTATCACCCGAACTATCAGCAGCCCACGTTTGAGGAGCTGCGCGTGGTGATGAAAAGCCAGGGCTGGACCGGTGCCAAGGTCGCCGCTTTGGTTGGCGTGGATAGCCGAACCGTCCGGCGCTGGACCGGCAACGAACGTCCGGTTCCGTATTCCGCCTGGCGGCTGCTGCTCATTTACGCCGGGCTGGATCGGGACGCCTGATTGCGGTTATCCGAGGGTTTTAAAATAGGGCATATTGCCCTAATATACACACCGAAGCCAGGGCAGAACGCCCGGCCAGAACCGGAAACACACCGATGACCCTTTTCGAAGAAAATCTTGTTAAAGCCTCCCACAGCGCCGACTTCCTGGTACAGGACATCAAGGCGGCCAGCAAGGACGGACGCCACCGGGAGAAGCTGGCCAAACTGGAAGAGGCCGCCCGCAAAATCAAACTGGAACTGATCGCCCTGATAAGCGAAGCCCACTAACCACCGCGCCAGCAAAGCCGCCTCCGGGCGGTTTTTTTGTGCCTGTCAGAATCGGTTATTGCGTATTCTCAGCTAGGACAATTTGCCCTATAATCACCGCAGGAACGTCCGACCAGCGATCCACGCGTCGGTTGGGGTCTGGCTGGTCATACACCTTCACGCGCCATCCGCCGTTTCTTTTGCCAGGCTTCATAGTCATCGTCGGGCTTGTCGCTCTTGGCATGTATGCGGGTTCGGCTGGACGGGGTCATGCCAAATTCACGCAGGATCGCCAGCAGCTGATCGAGGTATTTCTGGGATATTTTAAAATACGGAGACAGGACCGGGTTGCCTGCCCTGGTTTTGATCACCGGGCCGTATTCATCAAGTTTACTAATACTTTCCTGCCACTTGACATGAATCCGGCAATACAGTTTTAAAGCCTGAACGTCCATTACCGTCAGCACGCCAGCTTCCTGTAAATAGTCAGCGACTTGTTGCCAGTGATATTGTTCTTCCTGAGTCATACCATCGGGCATAGACACCTTAACTGTGGATGGTTTTGGCTCCCTGTTATTCATTCGACAAGGTTGTGCAGTTCCACGCAGCACTTTTAAATTAGTAGGTAATGGTGTGGTTGCAGCCATGTCAAGCCACCTGTTGTTCTTTGCTGTTAAAGGTTTGTCCTGTGGTTTCATGCACCGCATACCTGCCGGTAAACGTCTGCCAGCGCCGTATGATGACGTCGCAGTATTTCGGGTCAATCTCCATCAGCAGTGCCTGGCGTTTTAGCTTTTCGCAAGCAATTAATGTGCTGCCGGAACCACCACAAGGGTCCAGCACCCGGTCGCCTGGCTGGCTGGAATGGGTCAGCATGCGCATGATCAGCGCCACCGGTTTCATGGTGGGGTGGTCTTTGCTTTTCAGAGGTTTGTTGGCGCGCAGCAATGTGGACTGGGTGCGCCCGCCATACCAGCTGTGGCTTTCGCCTTCTTTCCATCCATAGAGGATGGGTTCGTGCTGCCAGTGGTAGTCCTGACGCGACAGTATAATCTGGCTTTTCACCCAGATCAGGGTCTGGCTCAGTTTCCAGCCACTGTCGACAAACGCCTGTCGAAAGGCCACCGACTGGCCGTCGGCATAGGCTACATAAATGGGTGTGCCTGCTTTCACTACGGCATAGCAATGGTTGAACAGGTCACGCAAAAACTGATAGAACGCAGCGTCGTCCATGTTGTCATTCTTGATGGTCAGCTGGTCTTTGGTGGCACCCTGATAGTTCACGTTGTACGGTGGGTCGGTCCAGATCATGTCAACAAGGTCAGTACCAACCAGGCTATTGACCTGCTCCTGGCTGGTGCAGTCGCCGCACAGTAATCGGTGATTACCAAGCTGCCAGAGGTCGCCTGGTTGACAACAGGCCGGTTGCTCCAGTTCCAGACCGGGTGCATCATCATCGTCGTCGGATTCGCTGACATCATCGGGCATCATCTTTTGCCAGTCGTCTTCAGTGAATCCGGTCAACTCCACATCCAGATTCATTTCACGCAAGTCGGACAACTCCAGCATTAACAAATCTTCGTCCCACCCCCCCCCCTTGTTCGGACAGTCGATTATCTGCAATTCTGAAGGCGCGTTTCTGCTCGTCATTCAGGTGGTCCAGGACAACGCAGGGTACCTTCTCCAGCTGCAACAGCTGCGCCGCTTCAAAGCGACCATGGCCAGCGATGATTTCACCATTGCTGTCAATCAGCACCGGGTTGTTGAAACCAAACACTTCAATGCTGCGGGCAATTTGCTGCACCTGGGCAGCGTCGTGCTTTTTGGCATTGCGTGGACAGGCTTTCAGTTGATTTATAACGAAATCTTTAATTTTCACTGTGTTTATATACAGTATTTAATAGCAGTTGCACGCATAAAAAAAGAGTTGGGGCCGCGCGGTCATTTAGATTGCAACACAGTTTTGACCCCGCCCCCCCGGTCCCCGCGTGGCACCAGGGCAGTGGCGCACCCAC
>JAQFVO010000203.1 GCA_027942505.1 Endozoicomonas sp.
AGCCATGAGTGAATATCAGTATTACGAGTTGGTGGCCGTTGACCGGCAGTTGTCCAAAGATGAGATGGGGTATCTGCGGGGGATTTCCAGCCGGGCGCAGATATCGTCTACCCGGTTTTGTAACACCTATAACTACGGTGCTTTGAAAGCCGACCCGCGGCAGTTGCTGAGCAAATTCTTTGACGCTTATGTTTATGTCTCTAATTTTGGCTGCAAAATATTTGCGATCAAGGTGCCTCGAAATCTTGTGGATGAGTCGCTGCTGCTTCGGTATCTGGATCATGATACCTGCAATTACACGGGTGTGACCAATCACTGGATCATCGAGTTTGCCTATGAAAATGAAGATGGCTATGACGACGAGTGGGATGAAGGCGATGGCTGGATGGGTAGCCTGCTGAACATTCGCAGTGAGCTGATGCACGGCGACAATCGTTCACTGTATCTGGCCTGGTTGTCGCAATTGGACTGGTTGGAACCGGATGCCCTGTCCCCCGCCATTCCACCTGGTCTGGATGATCTCTCTGCCAGTCAGAGTGCTTTGTGTGATTTTCTGAAGCTGGATGCTCAGCGGATTGTGGCATCAGCTCTGATCAAACCGGATTACGCCAATGCTCAGCCAGAAGCGCTGATCGATCGATATGTGACGCAGCTCCCGGAAACGACTGTCAGAGATCAGCTGAGGGCATTGCTATTAGACGAAACCGGTACGGTACGAAGAGAACAGTTTGCCACCCTGGTTGGTCAGGCTCAGGAAGTGCCCCGCAGCAGTTCGGTCACGGTTGGCCATTTGCTGGCTTCAGCTCGTGAGTTGCGAAAAAACGCCCATGAAAAGGCCATGGAACAGAAGCTGCAGCAACAACAGGAAAAGGCAGCAACCGTGGCCGCCAATGAAGCGGCGTACTGGCGTCGAGTGGAAGAACTGTTTGATAAAAGGGGGTCATCTGCGGTGTATTCTGAACTGTCCGATAAGCTTGGCGACCTTCAACTCATGGCCAAAATGCTGAACAAACAAACAGCCTATGACCAGAAGCTGGCAGAGCTGAAACAACGCTATGCCAAGAAAACCAGCCACTGGCAGAAGTTAAGGTGTCGGTAACCGGCCATGGCTTAGTAAGCCTCCTGAGTTCAGAGCGTGATGGTAGAAGTTTCTTTGCGGGAGTAATCAACGAATGAATACCACTAACCCCCCAGCCAAACCAGCCATGGATTATGCCCAATTGCTGGAAACCCTGAACCAGGCCAGTACGTTTGATCTGTTCCGGCTCAATGCCATGATCGACCGTGAGCTGGAATCACCAGAGCGTATTGGCCGGATCAAGGCGGCGCTGACCGTCGGGCAGAAGCTGAGTTACTTTGACCGTCAAAACAATTCACTGCGTGACTGTGAATTGTTGCAGCTGAAGCAAAAGCGGGCACTGGTACTGGATTTTACCGATGGCAAACGCTGGACGGTACCCTACTTCATGCTCAATCTCGAAGGTGCCGACGCCCGCGTTAATCACGACGCCCAAAAAGGTCTCAGTCGCCATGCCATCGCTGTAGGCGACCTGCTGGGTTTTAAAGATAAACATGGGGAGGAACATTTTGGTCATGTTATCCGCCTGAATACCAAATCGGTCACCCTGCAGGTGGCACAGAGGCAGTGGCGGGTCGGCTATTCACAACTCTACCGGATTCTGGATGGGCAGGGTGACCGGGATGGGGAGCTGTTGATTGATGGTGATAGGTCTAACCCGTGGACTGACCAGGGTTCATTGCTTGAGTGAATCACTTGTTGCCTGTCAGTTGTCAGTTGTCAGTGGCTGGGATTGATAAGGCTCCAGACTGCTGGTTTTAAGAGCTAACCATATGTAATCAGGTATTTCTGACGCCATATGGCCAGCTACTTAAAAACCAGCCGCTCGGTTCTGCCTCACCTTGACAGATTATCTGCTTCAGAAACCGCAAAATTATCGAAGTACGCGGTACGTGCACTAGACGTTTTCAGGAACAGACCGATACGGCACCTGTCTACTGCGAAGCCGTAAGATGTGAGCTTCTGCATGTCGTTACCATCGAGAAAATCATAGAAGAACGTGTACCTGTCAACGCCTTCACCATTACCATTTTCAATCACTTCCATGCGAAGTTTGACCTTGCCATTGGCCTTGGCGCTCACCTTAATGCTTGGGTTATTGGTGCCAAGGCCCTGAAGGCTAATCAGTCCATCACGACCACCCCAGTAGTCTAAACCGTAGGAAAACACGGGTTTTGCACCGTCTTCGTCCGCATAGACAGTAAGGCCTGCAACCTGACGATTTTGTGCTGCATTCAGCTCGACGTCTGTTTCTACTGCCCAAAACTCAGAGTCGGGTGCGGCAAAGTATGCAATAGGGCTATTATTACGCCCATTCCACATGTCGGTGTTGCCCGTTGTGGTAATGTCAAGACGATCATTAACCACGTCAATGGCAATAGACGACAATGAGCTATTAGGGATATCCGCCGATAAACCAGACTCTGCCAGCGTAGTGCCGTCAAAAGACGTCGAATGAGTAGTCAATAACGGCAGCCTTACTGTTTTGCCCACTGAAATGGTGAAGTTTTGTTCCGAAGAGTAACCATGTTCATCGGTGGCGCTGACCACGAGACTGTACGATGGTTTCAGGTCATAGTCCAAAGCCGCTATCAGGGTCACAGTACCATCCGGGGCAACGGCGAAGTTGCTGAGTCCATCGCCGCCAACTGCACCGTAGATAACGGTTTTGTCTGCACGGTTAGCATCCTTTGCGCTTAGCTTGGTAACGACGGTGTTGACCGCGGTATCTTCCGTGGCGAGAAAAGCATTGCTGGTGAATTTTGGGGGTTGCTCAACCTTGTAATTCAAGTCAAAGAACGTTTCCTGACCCCGGTCATCGACAACTTTGAGGTTTATGGTCTGTGCATCAGCACTCGTTACCCCCTCATTAGAGTAAACCTGACCGCTGCCATGAACGCTCAAACCCGCTGAAAAGGCTCCACCAAATGGCCCATAAGTACCCGTGGTCGTATTTTTATGGAAGACCAGCATTTCGCCTCCCTCAGGATCGCTGTAGTACTTACTGAGATCAACAGGTCCAAATGGTTTACCGCCCTCAATCGTACCAAGGTCAATGGTTGACTGAGTGACCACCGGAGCCTGGTTGGTATGCGCCACGTAGCCAGAAGCCACTTTTGCGAAGCTGGAGGTATCGCCCCGCATACGACTGGCGTCGGCCATCACGGCATCGACTCGCCAGAAAACCTGGTTAGTTGCGTTAACCGTCTGGGCAACTTCACTGGGGCTGCCTGTCCAGATTGCTGCTAAGCCACTGTTTGGGTTATCAACAGCCGTTTTGTCAGAGCTGACAAAGAGTTCGTAACGGACAGCACCGGGCACACCTGTCCAGTCAAATTGAACGTCTCCCGCAGCAACAACACTGTTATAAGCAGGAACAACCGGGACCGGTTTACTCTGTTGATAATTCTCCGCCACCTGAGTGTCATTCAGGGCATAATTAAAGCTCTGAATCTCATCGATAAGACCGTCAAAGCCCTTACCGACAGTCAGACCGTCAAAGTTATAGGTGTAGCCCACGTGAGGGGCAGAATCGACCAGCTGGCCATCGAAGAAGAGTTTGTTGATACCGCCATATTCATGGACCATTGTCACCTGATGCCAGGTTCCTGTGACAATGGCTACAGCTCCTTCATAGGTGTATTTAGCGTCGATCTCATTCCACTCTACGGCACCGTCTAATTGTGCAGATCGCCAGTTCATTCTGATCGCAGTACCCTGGTTGACGATATCAATGTTGAGCGACTCATTACCATAAGAACCGTGAAGCAGATTCACGTTAGAACGGATTGCTTTGGCGGCATTAAACCAGAAAGAGAGTGTCATGCTGTGATGGCGCGGAGAAGGTATTATCTCCTGGCCGATCGCCAGACCATCGGTGTCAACAGAGGTGTCGTACGCCTTGCCACTGACACCACCGGAAACGACAGCTGCCTCATTTACTGCCACTGTAGCACCACTGGATCCGAGTGTTTTTGCCTGGCCTGAAGCAACATGATCGAAGTCGATCAAACCATCAAGTTGTGGTGTTCGTTTAAAGAAATTGAACTTCCGGGTCGTGGTATAACCATTGAGTTCTTTCATATAAATATGAGCAACCGACTGACCCTCATCGAGGTTCTCGGCACCAGGGTTGACTGTGGCCGTCACAGTGATCGTCTCACCGGCTGACAGGACGGCAGATGTCGTATCCAGAGTTAACCATGGACTGTCAGTTTGAATAACCAGCGTCTGACTGGCATCGGTATTGTTGGTAATGTCGTACTCTTGATGGGGCAATCTGGCCTTACCATCCCAGTCATAGACGACTTCCTGCGTTGGCCGGGCGATGATCGGGTAAGTTGGTCGCATCGCCTGTGGAATCACCTTGATGGACGGATCGCCATTAAATGCCCAGACAGTATCGCTGCCGGTGTGAGTCCGATGCCCGTCACACATTCTCTGCCAGTGTGCCAGCCCCATGGATTCACCTTTGGTGAACATATCGAAGCGGTTATGGCGGTAGAACGGGTCCCCATAACCATTATTTGTGCCCAGTGACCCCACCGGGCGCGTCCCGCCAATAACACCGATGGAACCATAACGTAACTGGGCAGCACACAGGTTATTGGCGAAACCCACTTCACACGCTTCACAGGAGCCAACCTCAGACAGGTACGGACGGACATTGTTACCCTGATTGCGGGAGAGATCGACACTCAGGCCGCCCTGTGTCCAAGTGGGTGTACCATGGCCACCCGTACGGATATAGCCAATATCGAAATTGGTCAGATAGTGATCATTCTTCCACTGTTGGAAATCGACCGGGACATGGCCACCGCTAACATTACCACCGCGAACCCGATACTCAACGCCAGCATATTCGTAAATAGCGGCATTGATATTCCAGGTCGTGCTGTTGATATCAGGTCTGTAGCGCCAGGTAGTATCTGCTTCATTTTCGTAATCGATAAACTTCTGCAAGATCGCATCCACATCACTGTACTTACCAAATTGACTGTCTTCACCAGCCACCTGGATACGACCAACGAGCACACTCCAATGCCCTGAATGCCCCTTACCCCAATCGCCACCACTGTAGAGAACACCATCGCCATCGGCGTCAATGGTTTTATTCTCCAAGTCCACGTAATAATGATCAGTAGCCGCTACCCCATAGGTATATTCATGCCAATCGGTGACATTACCGGCATCAACATTGGCCTGACGTTTAAAACGTGAGATACCGCCTTTAGCAATCGCCATCGGCACATCACCGTGGTAAATATCAGGATCACCGACCATAAGGACATAGAGAATCCCCTTATCCTGATAGTTGTTACGCAGCCAGGTACGAATGTTATCCGCCGCATAAGCACCATGACCGCCGCCGTAATCTTTTTCTGTGACAACATGCACGGTAAAGCCCAAGGCTTCCTTGTGGGCGATAAAGTCATTTAGTTTGGTAAGATTCTGTTTCAGCTTCTCGGTGGTGACAATTGCATAGCCTTTGCGCTTCAGACGCTCATCATCCACATCCTTCAGTGGCGATGGCGTGTGAAAGTTGCCTTTGCCGGTATGCCATTGGGCGCCAAACATCAAAGGGAGTTTCTTTGTCTCCCAGGTTTGCCCGAGGGGATTCCACCACCGCTGGAATGTGCGTGGAGTTAACACGACACGATAGACCTGCATCAGGGTGTCATTGTAGTCATCCAGACCTTTTAAAAATGCTTCGTGTTCTCCTGCGCCAGGTCTGGCGGTACCCAATTCGACAGTGGTCAACTCACCACTCGTCTGGGGCAGAGTGAATTGAAACGTCTCCGAACCGATTTGTAACTGAACTCTCTTACCGGCAGAGCTGGCAGGGACATGTCTGAGCAATAGCTCAACATTGTAAGGAATGTCCTCCAAACCTTTGATTGTCCATTCTGCCTGGGAGTCAGCAGAACTGCCGCTGAACAATAAGTGCTTCGCGCTTGGCTCCCAGCTGATACCCGTCCCCAGTTTGGCGTCCCATCCACGCATGGTTACTACACCCGCGGCATTTGGCTGCGGGTTGACTTTTGGAATCTGGGCAAAAGCGAGCGGCAGGGATAGCTGAGATATCAATAGAACCAGCCAGATCTGTCGTTTAACCCATTTTTGCCACAGGCTGGTAGCAAGGTTCCTGTACGTTTTAACAGCTGAGGGGATGAAAGCTGGGGAGAAGTCTTTCATGATTCACAACTCTGGTCGTTTACAGTGATAAGTAGCTGGCCATATGGAATCACATATTTCTGGCTACTTGAGCAGGTGCTATGCAAGGCATAACGCAGAGAGCGTGACCTTAGCCAGGAGGCTGTCCAAAAACAGAATCTCCCCGCAGGCCTGAAAATTCAGGGGTTGCCAAATTTGCAGTCGACTGTATTTCCAAGGCCAAGAAAAAACGGGAAAAGTCAAAACAGAGGGCTGAAAAATGCGTAAAAGACGCATTCCACAGTGTAGACAGGATTTGGCCTGCGTTTGCGCATAATATCTGCAAGAGGTGTCCAGCATGGCTGGATGCCCACCCAGAGAGTATTGATTGTGTTTTTGCTGAACTTGATAGTGGTGCAACATTCGACACAGGTAGAATGGGGTTGTCCGCAGACTTGCTTGAAGCAATCAATATGACCGTGGCAGAAAGTGCATAGGCCTGACCATGGGTATGGTCAGTAGCTAATGCCGACCTGCCATCCATTAAGGCTGATACTACAATTTTCACCGCTGCCTCGTGAATACCTGAAAACCACTTATGACCAGTTGGTGAAACAGGGGCTTATCCACTTTGTTACTTTTCACCAGAGCTACAGCTATGAAGAGTTTGTTGAAGGTCTACGGGCGAATACGGATGATACCGGGCAGGATAGTTATGCCATTGAGTCCGGCATTTTCAAACAGGTTTGTGAAGATGCTGCCATAGGTGAGACTGGTGAAGCAGGGCAGCTGGAGCAGGCACTGGAGCAGTCAATCCGCGAACTCCGTGAAGGAGAGCCTGTTACCCTGCAGACGAAAACAGGAAAGCGTATTCAGGTTACCATTCATGGCACTGACAGCTTCCGGATTACCCCGGAAGACTCTGTCTACGAACGTATTGGTAAGGGCTATTCAGTTCCCTTTCAGCACATCTTCTTTACCTATCGGGGTCTGAACAAGAAAAAAATTTATTACCCGTCCTATGCCAAAGCGATACTTGCTTACATTCAGGGCAAGTACTCGGTACCCGATTATCAGCCACAGCAGAGCCCTAAGGCACCCGCACCGTTTGTTTTAATTATTGATGAGATCAACCGGGGCAACATATCCAAAATTTTCGGTGAACTGATTACCCTGATTGAGCCTTCAAAGCGGGCAGGGCAGCCAGAAGGATTGTCCGTGATGCTGCCTTATAATATTGAAAAACTGAGCTCATTGATCATAGAGTAAGTTTTCAATGGAAGAGATAAATTGATCGATTGAATGGAAATTTCGAGC
>JAQFVO010000215.1 GCA_027942505.1 Endozoicomonas sp.
GCTCTTGCAAAAAGCATAAAGGCCTTGAACCACAAAGACACCAAGGCACAAAGGAAGCCTTTTTTGTCTGCCGGGCGTAGAGGCCCGGAAAAAACTTTGTATCTTTGTGGTTCCCTTCTTTTCAGGGGCCTTTGCGATAGCCGTTGATAATGGAGAGGTAAGCTTAGTGTCCATCCCAAGAACCCGAGCAAAGCCAAAAGGACTGAACATAATCGAGATGCACCTGGCAGGAGAGTCGGCCAACCTCAGGCAATTGTTGGACTGGCTCTGTGTTCAAGCAGTAACTGGTTGCACCGCCAATGGTTGCTTGCAGCGGCCAATTCAGATGCTGTTCGACCATTGAAAAGTGTCAGATTGGTCCGGATGTTCGGCTGCTGGAGTAACGACTCCAAACAGTCCTCATGTCCCCACATCGCTGCCAGAGTCAGAGCAGTGAAGCCGTCACCGTCCTGATAGTTGATGATCTGCGCATCATAATCCAGCAATGCCTTGACGCAATCCACATGGCCATAGCTGGCAGCCACCATCAACGCGGTCCGACCATCTTTATTCGTTTGATATGCCTGGATGTTTTTTTGTGCCAACAGCAGTTGCAAACACTCTGTGTTGCCAAATTTCGCGGCCAGCATCAGTGCCGTCCATTGATTTCTGTTTCTGGCATTAAGGTTGCGGTCATCAAAGGCCAGCAATAATCTGAGGCATCGTGAATGCCCCTTTTCTGCAGCCAACATGACAGCCGAATTACCTTCCTGGTTTCGCAGATGCACGTTGAGGCCTTTGTGTGCCAGAAGAAGTTCCAGGCATTTTGCGTGGCCGTTGTACATCACCAGCATTAATGAATTGAAGCCGTCCTTTTTCTGTTTGTTGACATCGACATTGCCCGTGGCCAGCAACGCTCTCAAGCAGTCGGTACGTCCATTAACCGCTGCATACATCTGGGCTGTCCACCCCTGTTTACTCTGCAGGTCCGGTTCACTCTTTTTGTCGGACAACAACCATTCAACACAGTGAATATGGCCTTGTAATGCAGCCAGCATCAGCGGGGTCTGGCCCTTTAAATTGGGAGCGTTCAGCAACGCCCGGGAAAACATGAGAGGTGTCGCCAGATCTTCCAGATTCCCCTGCCTGGCAGCTGTAATAATCTGGGCCCAGAACTTCCACGGTGACTGGAAACTCTGGGCTCGCCCGATCAGTTCAATGGCCGTCTGACCCGCCAGATTTTTTGCGTTGACATCAATATCCGGATGCTGAAGTAAAACGGTGGCGCACTCATTGCGCATATTTTTGGCAGCAATCATCAATGCTGTATACCCCCGCTTGTTCCGGGTATTAATAAGCTTCGAGTCATGCTCAAGCAAAGCACTGACGCAGTCTGCATAGCCATACTCGGTAGCCAGCATAAGTGCTGTGCCACCATCACATCGGCCCCGAGTTCGTGCCAAAAGCGCTTTCAGACAGGCCACATGACTGTACTTGGCAGCCAGCTGTAGTGCTGTCATTCCCAAACTATTGCACAGGTTTACGTGGACTCCTTGTTGTGCCAGAAGAATGCTCAGGCACGCAAAATTGCCACACTTTGCCGCCAGCATCAATGCTGTATACCCCTGCTTGTTCTGGGCATTAATAAGCTTCGGGTCATGCTCAAGCAATGCACTAACGCAGGCTGCGTAGCCATACTCTGCAGCCAGCATAAGTGCTGTGCCACCGTCGCATCGGTCCCGTATTCGTGCCAGAAGCGCTTTCAAACAGTCCACATGACCGTACTTGGCAGCCAGCTGTAGAGCTGTCATTCCCGCCCTGTTGCGTAGGTTTATGTGGACTCCTTTTTGTGCCAGAAGTGTGCTCAGGCACGCAATTTTGCCACACTTTGCCGCCATCATCAGGGCAGTATTGCCATATTTGCTTTGCTTGTTGAGCTTTTTTGTCGAACGCGGTAAAAGTTGTTCAAGACAATTTGCGTGACCATACCATGCTGCCGACATCAACGGAGTCCAACCGTAAATGTCAGTGATTTCGTGTTTAGTACCTTTGTACGCCAAAAGTGCCTCAAGACATTCAGCATGGCCGTTTCTCGCCGCTAACATGACAGCCGTGAAACCGTCATCTTGTTGTTGCAGATTAACCTGTATTCCCTTTTGTGCCAGAAGTAATCTCAGGCAATGCTTGTGGCCATTTTTTGCTGCACAGGTTAATGCCGTACAATTGAGACGATCCCTTTTGTTGATGTCAACATTGCCGTAAGCGAGCAGAACCTTGAGACAATCGAGATAACCAAGGAGCGCCGCCAACATCATCGGGGTCATACCGTTTTTTGACGCAAGATCGGGCATAATTCCTTTTTGTCTTAACAGCAGCTCAAGGCATGGCAAGCGACTGTGCGTGACTGTCAGCATCAAGAGAGTTTTGCCCTGCTCATTACGAAAATTAATCAGTCCAGGGTTTAATTTCAGTTGTTCAGACAAAATATCCACATTTCCACACGTTGCTGCTTCCGTTGTAATCCAGAAGGGTCGCCAGGGTTGCCGTGACCTGTTATTTTCGCTGACCAGTTCATATGCCGTCTCCCCCTTCTTGTTTTCTAAATGAATATCGAGATCCGGTTGCTGGAGCAGCACAGTGGCACAACGCTCATCGCCTGAAAGCGCGGCCAGCATCAGGGCTGTGTACCCCTCCTTGTTTTGCTGATTAATGCAGTTGCTGTCGTACTCGAGCAAAGCCACAACGCAGTCACCATGACCATTTCTGGCTGCCAGCATTAACGCGCTGTTGCCCTCTTTATTCGTCAGGTGAACCTTGATTCTTTTTTGTGCCAGAAGTAATTTGAGACACTCCGTATGGCCCTCACTGGCAGCCACCATCAATGCCGACCAGCCCTTTTTATTCTGATTATTGACCGTGGAATTGTCGAAATTCAGGAGTACTCTGAGGCATTGCCCATGGCCATGCGCAGCTTCCATGACAGGTGTCTGGCTCTCACCATTGGCAGCGGCTACCATGTCAGGCATTAACAGCAGCATTTCGAGACATTCTTTCAGGCCATGCCTTGCGGCTAAGCCAACTAAAGAGCCTTTTTTCTGAGTTCGCAGACGGCAGGAATGGGTCACGGCCTGTTTGAGTAACAGTTTAAAACAACCAGAGTCTTTGGCGACAATGGCGGCACGCAACACATGATAGAAATTAACTGCATGCTTGCTGGTTAACAGCTTGCTAAACCCTGACTCACAAAAACAGGTAACCACTTTAAAGTTTGCTCTTATCATTGCCAGGCGGAAAAGATCCTGAAAAATTGGGTGAGTAACTTTTTGTCTATGGTCCGAAAATGAGTCCAGATGCCGGGTTAAATCCTGGACACACCGTTCGCTATCGCGCATACAGAAGGTGAATGTATCAGTCAGTATGTCGTCTAGCTGGGGGTGTTTTTGCCTTGTTGTCTGCCACGCGGCCAGTGCCGTTTGATCCAGGAAAAACTGGCAAATGTCATCAAGCGTTCGGGTATGTTTCAGGGCATGATGGAGAATATTTAAACAAACATCCTCGGGCCAGGAATGAAAATCAATCTTTCTCAGGTGAGCCATGGTCAATGTTTGATGATTGTCCCAGTCGAAGTGGCAGACATCCCCTTGCCTGTGGACGTAATCCGAGGCAAAGACCCAGAAATAGAGGTTGTCCATTGAGCCGATCTGTAAACAGGGCGACCGGTCCCTGGTAACCGTAGCAAAGACTCTGGTTTCGGGATTTAGCATGGTCTTGAGTAACCACACCTGGAAACGTTCACGGCTGTTGCCCAGGTCAAACGTTCCATCATTATTGAGTTGGGTGATCGTCCATAACGTCAGCCGGTTATTTTCTTCCAGCTGAAACTGAAGATTGACGGGGGTAATAAAGTCGTGGTCTATCTCGGTAGTCGTTTCATAATCTAACTCAGAGGCGGCAACAGGCCGGCTCAGCCACCCTTCCCTGTTCAGCTTTTTCAGGCAGGACACCAGTTCCTGATAATAATCATTGGTTAACCGGTTGAAAATTTCACGCTCCGGCATCAGCGTAGGCAATGTGCACACAAATCGGTTTATGGGAGCCAGATCCCGGACCAGATCCCGGACCAGATCTGCATTCGGGTCAAAGATGGGTTCCAGGCCAAACTGGTCACAGGCTAGGTTGTATAAGGCATTGCTCCAGTGAACATCGTTGCTGATCCGGTAAATGGGCGTGTACCTCTGCTCATTGGCCAGAAAGACTTTGACGGCATATTCCAGCAGACCATGCCTGATTTTGTAGAGTCTGCCCTGCACCCCTCCCCGGACGCCTTCAAGGCTGATAAAAGCACTCCTGATGCGGCTGCTGCTGCCTCGAACGCAGTGGTTAATGCCAGCCAGACACTCATGTAACAGACAGCAAAGGCCATCTCTGGATATATGCGCAAAGCTTTGTTTGCTGTGCTCATGGCAGTCTAAAAATGACTCAATACGATTCACCAGCTGGTGAAGTTGATAACGGGTATCCCGAAATGCGACCAGACTGCTGAATCCCTGACTACTGCCGGTTAATCCACCCTGAATTTTCTGGTAAAACTCATTGATATCGTGGTTGTAAATATCACCGACCAGGGTACGCGAAAGAGACCTGAGCCTGTCTATATCCTTGAGATACTGAGCTTTTATTCTTTCGTACAAGCCGCCCTCTGCCTGTTTCACCTGAGCCAGATTGGTAAATTCCCCCTGAGGAAACTCAATGAAATCAGAGCGGGAATGATGAGCTATATCATCAATACTGGATAGTTGATATGGCTTAAAAAAAACGGGGTGATATATTGAATTCACAACCTGATACCGCATTCCATAGAGAAGTTATTGTAGAAATTCAGTCAGAAGTTAGAAATCAACTCTTCAAGCCTTATTAGTCTGCTGTTCAACTAAATAGTTCCCTGTTTTTTTAATATGTATCTGAAAAGAAAAAAAGACATCCACATTAACAATCAAATTTATGGGCGTTCTATTCTTGCTTGCAAAAAGATAGCCCGCCTGAAAGCTTTCTCATCCCTGCCAATTCACGCCATTTCTTGCCTGCAAACGTTTTTTCCGTACAGGGCGTGTGAGTATACCCCGTCAACTCAAGAAAGTTCTTTCCAGCAGGCCGTAAATGGTCAAAATGAACTAATTTAAAAAAAAACTGACTAACCGGAACCACTCAGCAACGTTTCGACAGGTACTTTCACATGGGTCCAATGACAAATTTTTCTGGCCCGGCATATCAGCAGGCAAATTCGCTGACCACTCAGTCGAATGATGGCGGCAGATCGCCAAACCAACAAGGGTTATCCAGCGCTTCAGGAATTAACAACGTTCTATCAGGCAACACACCAGAACCAATCGATATCGCTCAAAGATCAGTCACGGTTCCAGCCAGAGAAACCAGCTATCTCTATGATAAACTTCCTTTCTCCGAGGAATCTTACAAGGTGTTCACTGAGGAGTTTACCTACGATGATGGATCACCCGGCCTTAGACTAAAACAAAAAAATTGTGCCGGATACTTTCTGATGTGCTCAGTACCATTTTCCCGTGCTCTTAACCTTAAACGCATCTATATTGAGCCCAACTTTGATGAGAAAAAGCACAAAAACACGTTGATGCTAGTAAAAAACTACCAAGAAAACGAAGGTTGTCTGGACTTCCTGGTTGAGAATAATATTGTAAAAGTTGTTGGGAAGGCTCTGGCACCGATGGTAGTCTTCCCGATAGTTCAGTTAATCAAATAGACAAGCGAGCAGTTATTCTTTTGTGGAATCGCTGCTACCTGATCTCAATAAAAGAAGTGGTTATTGCTTCATCAAACCAAACACCACCCCATCAGCGTGTTCAAACTGGTAGATGGTGTCCTGCAACTGGCTGTCGAGCACCGTGCGGTCGGTAATTA
>JAQFVO010000272.1 GCA_027942505.1 Endozoicomonas sp.
CTATAGAGTGACATAGCCGTATGCTGATCATAAAAATTAACCGTTTTTTTACAGTCATCAGTAAATCGACGTACCAGGGCCTTATCAACATCACCGCCAGCACTCTTCAAATCATGGACTAACTTGGCCAAAAGAATCTTCGGAGTCAGTATGCCATGACCTTTTTCTATCTCCGGCACAACCTCCCGGTTTAAACGTGCAGAATTCAATTCTCTCTGGTTTTCAATGATAAATTGCTTTGTCTTTT
Source organism: Endozoicomonas sp. (assembly GCA_027942505.1). GTDB lineage: Bacteria > Pseudomonadota > Gammaproteobacteria > Pseudomonadales > Endozoicomonadaceae > Endozoicomonas. The sequence goes on from JAQFVO010000272.1 coordinate 248, forward strand.
GCTCGACGCTCTCGTCACTCCCGTCCGGATTAATAAGCATATCAACCAGTAATCTATTTAAACCAGCCAAGGATGCATCAGGTAAAAAAACATTTTCACCCAGAACAAAGCTGTCCATACAGGCAATGTAAGACTCAGGGTCAAATTTAGAGACGTCGGCCGTGTAGCCCTTGGAAAGGCCGTGCATAATTGTTTCAAGTTTTTCATCCATTCTGGCGTGAAATGGCTCTTTAGTCAGTCGCCCATGTAAAAACAGGGCACCATCAGCCACCACCTGGAAAATTTTGAACGACAATAACAGTTTGGCAAAGCCCCTTGCAGCCGAACCAGTCAGGGCCAGCTTACCTTTGCTGGCCTCTTCATGGTCTTTCATAGCGACCAGACCACTGCGCTGGAAGCTTTCAAGTTTGTCCAGCTTGTGCAGTTCTGCGGCAGAAACACTGTGTTTACCCAACATGCTGCGCCGTGCTTCATCTGCTGCCTGCATATTGGACTCAGGAACCATTGGTGTCGATTGAACCATTCTTGGTTGATTCGCAACATTCATTTTTATACCTCATCAATTGTATTTGATAAACCATTAACGTCTTTTATTATTGGAAAGCCAAAAAGAAATACTGCGACAAACACTGTAATAACAGTAAGCGGTCATGTTTTGTTTATGGATGAAAGATACGCAGAGAGATTGGACAGATAAAAGTAGATAAGCAGATTCCTCATAACCGTACACATCCGAGCTTTATGAATAAGAATTGGTGCTTTAATTGGACTAAATAGTCATTCAACTATTTATTGCCTGCTACAAGAACTAAAACAGTTATACACTACGCAGCGCCCCTGAATTTCATCATTATTTTCTGAGCACACAGGGTAGTACTGAATCCATC
>JAQFVO010000309.1 GCA_027942505.1 Endozoicomonas sp.
TTGTTGCTGCAATAAAGCGTGAAGCGGTCAATGATGCCCAGACGACCGTTACGCACGATGGAAGTACCATCACCGGCCAGCGAAGCATCCTTCAGCTCGGACTTCTTGATCATGCCGCACACCCACGGAGGCAACACCAACCAGCGATCAGACTCTGGAATGTTCTTCTCATCCAGCAGCGTGCCCATATCGACGATGTAATCCAGCACGTTGGACTTATCCACAACCACACCGGCACCACCACCATCGATCTTGTTGTCGGGATGCACATCGGTGTAGATATTACCCAGCACATCGCCGTCTACCGCGATCTTCATATTTTCTGCAGCATCAGCCGAAGACTCGTTGATTAGCTCGATATTGGACTGGGCGCTCTGGATATAGTCATCCACAAAGGCGTAGTACTTGGTCTTGTCGATGGGCAGTTCCACCTTGGGTGGCTCCAGATCCTGGTACTCGACTCCGGTGGCGCGGTCATAATCGGCAACCGCAATATCGGGCCGGGTACGGATTACCACTTTGGAGCCTTCGGACTGGATCTCGCCCTCCCAGTTGGTGTTACAGATGGCAGACAACACAGTTCGTTTATAGAACTTCGCGTTGAGTTTTTTGGAATAAATCACCGACAGGGCATTTGCCATAGCCCCTGTTGGAAACGTGCTCGTTGCCATGATTCAGGTCCTTTGAATCTCTTTCGAGAATCGGTTAGAGCCTGCCCCCCTGCTTGATCCACTGGGCCAGGATTTCATCGAGTTTTTCCTCATTGGCATCAAACTCTTTCTGCGGCATGGCCGCGATCTGGTCCAGTGTCATGGCCGGTTGGCGACCCTGAGTGGTTGGTGTTGAGCGGGATCGCACTGGCGGTTCGCTCATCTGTTTTGCCTGCTGCATTTTTTGTGCTGGATCTTGTGCCGGTTTTGCCGCAGGTTTGTTCAAACCGGCAGCCTCTTTGTAGAGACTCATCACCTGCGCTGCACCCAACGGGCTCACACGACTTAATTCCTGAACATCAGCCGTTTGTCGTGCAAACCAGCCTTTAAAGTCCTCGCTGGACGAAATTTGCTCCACATCCGGGTGGAGGCTTCGTACTTTCTCCCAGAATGCCTGCCGGGCCTGTTCGGTCTCCTGCTCCTGCCGAGCCTTCTCAATAGCCGCCAGTCGCTGCTCCAGCTTCC
>JAQFVO010001317.1 GCA_027942505.1 Endozoicomonas sp.
GTTACAGGAGTGGCTGAGTCTGTTTTACAGAAGCATTCAGCAAAAATCAGGTCAATAACTTTTTTTTGAGATTCAGACAATTCAGTGGTATTTCTGAAGCTGTTTACTTCATCAATCGAAACTATCTGTTTTTGTAACGCTCTTATCATGGCGTCTTTGACCTGTTGCACATTGAACTTTTCAAACAAATAACTGCGGTGAAACCCGCAAAATTTATAAAGCTTTTTCCATGCGGATGAATGATAATGCAAATGGATTACAGGAGGTGACTCTTTAGGCGCGTGCTCAGCCAGTTTAGTGCTTGTTGGCACCTTAGCAGTACGATCGGAATGACGCTTGCGCGGGTGACCGGTGAGTGGGTTGGATGGTTGGCCAGATTTCACTGATTGCCTTTGATCACCCGGTGAACAGCCTCTACCGTGGAATTGTCTGTGCTGGATCTCGTTATCCTTCCTGACCTCGTCAAATCCGCTCCCACCAGTCAGCCAACGACAAATTCGTACATGGTTAGAATTGCTTGATTCCATTTTCGATCACTCCATGTTGCTTAATAAATTAACTATGATTATTCAGCACCTTCCAGCGAACTTGCCATTTTCGTAAAACATTTAAAAAACAGCACATTAGCATAAAACCTTATTACTGGTGGGCGAATTAATGTATTTTTAACACCTTATACTTGCCAATCGTATTAGACCAACTGATTATTCGCATGCAAATATCCTATCAGTGTTAGGCTCCCAGTCTGGCAAAAAGTTCCCAGATTTGATGACACTGATCAATTATTTGCACCTGAATCAGCAAACTGTTAATTAACCTAATTAATGTCAGTTCAATATCTTGATCCCAGACAATCAGCTTTTAATCAATAAGATCATCAATTGCTACGGTCGTGTACTGACATCACCGAAGATATGGAGTCTGGGAAAGATCTGAATTCGAATCTTATCGTTGGCAATTATCGGTCAGGGCAGGCGTTAAGAGTTATCCTCAAATAACTTCTTCATTCCCTTTCTATCAGGCAAAAACATACCACATTGGCAAAGGAAGCATTTGAGCCAGGAAATCAAAAATAATGGATATCTAATAGCAAACACCTGAAATCAGTTTTGTATACGTTTTATACCTGCCATACCTGAACTGCAAAAAAATGTTGTCCCACACAGTGAAGCACCAGTTGTGTTAGCAAGAGGGCATGCCGTCTTGCTAACAGGTCTGTGATGCCTGATTTTTTTAATGGACACAATCCCTTTTATACTCTTCAACGGTGTCATAGCCTAAGGCCCTCGCATTACGTCGCGAAATTGCTTCATCTGCCCCGGTAAAGTGAAAGGTGTTGCAGTGAATCTGGTGATTATTACACGCTTTTTCGATTGACTCGAGGAAGCCCAGACAGTCGTCGACGAAGCATACCTGATCTGGCATTTGTTGCATATTTTTGATGTAATCAGTAAAAACATCACCTTTTTGTACACCTAAATCAGACGCAGAAAAGATACCGTCAAACAGTTCCTTACTGATTCCGGTCGTTCTCAACTTTTCAAGGGTGCGCGAGAGTCCAGCCTGCGTGAGTAGAATAATTGTTGCATTTGGTGATTTTTGCCTGATTCTGGCCATTATTTCAGCGGTGTTTTTTGCCAATGGAAGCAGCTCTAATTCTTTATTCCGATTTACATCCTGAGCGACGAGTGTATCGTCAACATCAAAAATAACCAGAGGGCGGTGGTTTCCCCCGGCCACATAGTTGACAACAGTCTCAATACTTTTGACATTTGCTTCCCGACCAGGTTTTGGCAAGCTGTGATGACTGAGGGCCTGATCAGTGAAGTCAGGGTCGGCGCCCCGGTGCTTCAGTAAAAGAGTGTCATCCCACTGAGCGCTGATTTCTTTGAAGTATTTCAGCGGTACGATATCACTACACTTTGTGAAACCGCCGAAACTATTGGGCACATAGCTAGAGCGCTGATCCAGCGACGTGATTGCTCCCAAGTCACGGTTAAAGTAGAGTTGCTGTTTACAATTTTCGTTAATAACATTCAGTAACTCGATCTGGTATTGAGTAAGCTTTTTGGTTACTGGATCCAGAACATTGACACAATCCTGATTATCAAAAAACTCCGGATGAATTAGCAAGTCCATCAATCTATCGGAATCTGTATTTACAATTGATTCGATGGCATACTCTCTTAATTCCTGATTTAGTGCTGCAAAAAAATCTGTCGCACGATGGATGAAGTGGGGACTCCTCTCTATACCATTGACTTCCTCGTTATAGATACAGACCACTCGATTACTGCCGGTAACACTGATAAATGGCCGACCCTGTGAGATTTCCAGACAATACTCACCTGATTTAAGTTTTTTTTGAATATCCTCACTGGAACTGGTAACAAGCATTGCGTTAAAAGCGTCCATCAGTTACTCCCTGGTTAGTGAATAGATTTTAATATCCTGGCTACGTCATGACTTGGTATCATTAACTTTCATGTCAGCTTTCATAACACCACGAAGAAAACACAAACGGCCACCTTGAATTCACTCCAGATTGTCAGGGTAGAGATTAAGGAATCACAGAGCACTGAGGGAGTGAGAGTGGTCGAAAATACCATACACCTGTCATTGGTCGCAAAAGGCCCTGAAAGAGCACAAAGAATAGCTTTTCTTTTCCTTTGTGGTTCAAGCCTTTCTGTTTTTTGCAACAACTATGTTGGCACAGGGGACAGGCATGCAGGGTAAATGCTGTCCATGATATTCTTGTCATGGTTTATTTAGTGAATCTCCTGCGAATTTTCTCAGGTAATTTTTGAAAAATCTGCTGTTCAACTGCTTCGTTGTTTACTAACCCTGCCAGCCGATAATCGTTTCCTGTAAGAATCGCCCCAGATTTAGTCAGTGACTCTATGATTTGCTGGCGCTGGAATAAAATGGCCAATGTCACGGGCCGCATACCCTTGGAATCATTCCTTGAAAAGAGCCTCAGATAATCTTCATGATCAGTGGAGCTAAGAAACGTGCCAAACAGATTCCTGGCTTGATCAAATTGTACGATAGCATCATCTATCATCAACTTACCTTTTTTGCTGTGGTGAAGCTTGCTGATGACCTCTTCGTCAGAGAGTCCATGCATAATGGCTGTCGCCGCAGGCGTGAAAGTTTCCTGAGCACAAGCATCAGCACTGTCAGGTACAGACTGAGAAAGATATGTGATCACTGCACCGTTATTCATCCTGGTGGATAGCTCGAGATCGTTATCAGTCACATTAGCACCGGCATCAACTAACATTTTCACGGCCTCTGGTTTATTGGCCAAGATGGCCAGAGGAAGAGGCCTCATGCCTGAGGGTTCATATTGCTTAAGTTGCCGGAAATAGGATGCTACCCATTGTGGGTAAACTGGTGATTCCGGCTGCAACAGATCTTGTATTTCCAGCGGGGAAAGAATCGGGTTATTGATGTTTTCCTTGCCAGTGTGTTTAACCAAAATACTGATGACATTTGCAGGGTGCTTTAAAATGGCGACGGCCAGCGGATTGGTACTCCCGGTAGAGACACATGCTTTCCTTTCTAGCAGTACGTCAAGCAGCTCTGTGTCAACATTGTTTTCCGTATTAACACATTCCGCAAGCGGGGTACGGTCCATGAAAGCCTGGTGAATATCGGTTGCAGGGTGATTTGCTAACGTTGTAGCCACTTTTGTGTGACCTGCACGTATGGTAGCTAGGAGCATGGGCATACCATTGTTGTTACCGCTGGTGAGAGTAACATTTGTGCTTGCACCACATTCCAGCAACAGTTCAACCACCGGTAAATGACCATTGATGGCGGCAAGATACATAGCCGTGTGACCTTTTGGTCCGCTGGCTTCCGGGTCCGCGCCGTATTTTACCAGTTTACAGACACTGTCCGCAGCGCCGTGTTTAGCACATTCTCTGATCAGGGAGATATTATTCTCTGCATCACCGTTGATAATCCTGCGAAAGTCTTCATCACAAAGACTGGCTTTAAGCCTGTTTAATACGTTAAGGAACAGATCTTTACAGTCAGTGCGTCTGCCCAGAATGGAGAGGTCGAGGGGGCTTATCGATGCATTTTTCTCAATCAGTAAGCTGGCTATGCCGTAATACCCCCTGTCCAGTGCGTAGGTCAATGCACTGGCCAGACCATTTGCTGTCTTTTGGTTGAGATCACATCCATGGTCAATAAGTTTGTGCACAATATCCATATGGCCGAACCAGATGGCTCCTATCAGAGGCGTCCTGCCTAATACGTCGGGTACATCCATATTGGCATGGTTCGCCAGTAAAAAATCAATGAAATGGCTATGACCTCTGAAACTGGCTGTGAGTAATGGGCTGACTCCTTGTGCATTCTGATAATTAACATCAGCCCCTGATTCAAGCAACTGTGTGGCTATTGGCACTTGCCCAACCTTTGCAGCTGTTATCATGGCATTGGTGCCTTTAGCGGAGCGATGGTTGATGGCGTCAGGGCACAATTTCAATATCAGCCGGACCACTTCGGGCTGATTGCACTCAATGGCAATCAAAATCAGAGGCACTTCCTCCCCATGACTATTTGACCAATAGTTACAGGACAGGATTGATGCATTTTTGGCGTGTTGCTCTGCGATAAAGTCAAGGCTTCCATAACGACAGGCGGTTACCAGGGGATTTTCGGCTTCAGTATTGGCGACAATGGATTTGACTTTCAAGTTGTGTACGTTTACGTCACGCCTGCATATTGGGCAATTGTGGTGGTTCAGGCTGAACCAGTTCCGGATGCACTCTTCGTGATAAGGATGCTGGCACTCAATGGCCATTACTCTGCGCGGATCTGATACAGAAAAAGTGTCGAAACAGACAGAGCAATTATCGCCTTCTCTGACTATTGCGTATTCTGGCTGGTGAGTGGATTGAACTGTGCTGACTGTGTCCATTGTCGCTCTCCATTGTTGTTCAGGAATTCCTGTTTTTGAAAATGCCCGGGTGCAGTGCTGGCAGTGTATGGCCAGGACAGGAATTTGCCGTAAGATGTTTCAGAATTACTGGAAATGTTATCTGCTTGGACAATAAATAACCTGCAAAGTTCGATTGAGCACGGAAAATGAGGGTTAACGGGTTATATGGTGTCTATCTTACGGTGGACCGTAATTACGCAACCTCAAAGACGGGTTTCCTGTAGGTATATCCAATATGAATTGCACCTCATCCAGCAATACGATTGCACCCTTTCGTCAGCAATCTGTTTCAAAACCAGTTATTCCCAAGGTACAGCCGAGCGCAACAGGCTCATGGAAAGGTATAGCATGGAATTTCATCAAGGCTGTTCCCAATCCCTGTTATTACCTCTGCAAATACCCAGCCTGGGCTCTTGGAGCCGCCATACTTGCCGGGAACGTTCGAGGCACAGCAGCCATCGCCGGGCAACGAACCGACTGCCTGAATTTCCCGGGTAATGATTTGGGTGTCTCTGGTCGCAAGATCTCCCGACTTCAGACAGGACACCACGGTACTGTCGCATACACACTGCGCAGAAGTAACCTCTATGAGGTCACCCTTAAAGAGACAAAACCTTTCAAGATACCGTCTCAATCAATTGCCCCGTTGTTTATAAAGACTCTGAAGCGGCCCTCGGCGGTTGATCTGAAAAACATGACCATTACCAACAACATTTTCTTCAACAGAACGCCGTACATAATCCAAAGTGTCTACGTGCAACACGATGGCATGATAACTCGCCTGGAGTTTGCCCCCACGGTTCCCAAATACAGCGCGGTAAAAATAGACAGTAAATTTGCCGGGGCAAATGTTTTCCATATGACCTCCCTTGGTAATAACTACTACGACTTTGATTCTGACCTTATCCGATCAACTCCTTTTGCCAGAGCTGTCACTGAGCCAGAGCGTGACTGGATTGAACGTATACAGATGTATGAGCGTTACTGGTTAAATTCACCGGGAACGTTGTGTGAAATCAGTCAGCAGCTTGACTACTGTGATTATATGGACGACTTTCTGGAGTGTACCGACTCTCCTCTGAAGCTGGCTGCTGATACCCACTTCGCTCAGTCCCTGTCCGGTGTGACCATGCAAGTCTGGGTTGATGACGACTCTGGCGTGGTCAGGCCCAATGAGCAGCCTGCCCTTGAGCTGGTGAAAAGTAGCAGTGTCGCTTCCTACCCGCTCAGGCTTACCCCAAAAATGCTCAGCAACGGGCTGAGTGACTCCCCTGAGAAAGTCAGTATGGCGACACAGAATCTGATTCATGAGTATTATCACAACTTAGGGTTTTCTTATCATCTGGATCTGACCTCACAAACAGGCCTTGATGCCCTGTTCAAAAGCAAGGTAGCACTGGAGTTTCCCGATCATCCGGGTGATCATTACACCCCTGCCAATCTGTTGGTGCATGTTAGTTGGCTTGGTTACAGAAAGTATAAATTCCTGCTGTTCACAGCAGAAGACGCCAGCGATATCAAGCTGCGCCTGCTATCGACTCAACAACTCAAAGCCCGGGTTATGATCATAACAACACAAAACTATAAGTTATTCCTGGACTTTAAGGAGACTCCCAAGAGCCATGTTTACCTCTCTTTTTATTCCCGGGAATCAGATCAGATGGCTACCGTCGTATTGTCTCAATCCACTGCTGTGGTGGCCGGTCGGGAGGCTGTGTCTCGTCTGAGTCAACCAGGAATCCTCACCAGAATGCTGGCAAAAGACAACGAGGTGATTATAAAGACCGACCAGGATGCCCGGTTAAGTGATCTCTTTCTGCCAGAACTTATCGACACAGCCAGGAGATCGGTTGTTGTTGAGTCTCAGGCAGATCATCCAACGACTATTCACCATAAACTTGGCAAAGAGTATGTGCATAAGGACACAACGACAGGATGCATGCATTTGGAGGACGGGTGGGCTTGTGTCAGATTTAAAGATGCCGACCCAGAATGAGTGATCGCATTCCACTTGCCCTGGTTGATGAGATAAAGCCCTGGCGGGTACCAACCGGTGGGTACATCACCATGTTTAGCACCCTCCCGGCAAGCCAGCCTTAAAGTGATTTGATGAAACTCACCAGCGCCTCTCTTTCCCGGGCATTCATTTTCAGCACCTTGTTTTTAGCCTGTTCTGCCTCACCATCGTGCCAGAGTATTGCTTCCATCACGCTACGGGCACGGCCATCATGCAGAAAACCCGTCCGCCGATCAGCCAGCTGGGTGTGTCCAATGCCCCACAGGGCAGGTGTTCGCCACTCCCGGCCGGTAGCGAGATATTCCGGACGGCCATCAGCGAGCTCCTCGCCCATATCATGGAGGAGAAAATCGCTGTATGGCCAGATCAGCTGATTGGCCAGACCTTCATCTATTACGGTCATCGCGGTCTCGGACTGCATGTCCATGGACGCGGTGGTGAAACTGGGTTGGTGGCATCCTGCACAACCGGCTTCATGAAACAGCTTCTTGCCCATCAGCACCTCAGGCTTTCTCGCATCCGTGCGCACGGGAACCCCCACATGGCGGCCATAAAAGACGACTTTGTCGAGAATTTAATCGTAAACGTCCGGCTCATTTGTGACCAAGGCGTTCAGACACTCTTTTTGGGCGTTAGTACATGACTCTTGCGGGAACAGGCTGGTAGACAGGCCCATATCGCCATTAAATGCTGCTGCCGACTGTTGGCGTAATGTCGGTGTTCCAGCCTTCCAGCCAAAGCGACCGATGGCTGTCCGCTGTTTTTGCCGGTCCCAGACCCGGTTGGCTCGCCCGGAAATACCGTCACCATCGAGGTCCTCAGGGTCGGCATTGGCCAGCAGACTTTTCTCCGGAATCGCTTCGAGTAATCCTATGCCAATCATCGATGGCGTGATGCGCAGTGACATCATGGTATTTTCTGCCATGGGTCCATAACCGAGACTTTCCAGAGAGACGAGGGGTTTGCGCAGCTCGACCAGGTGGCCATCGGCGAAGGCAACATCAAAGTACTCATAGAGGATTCTTACTTTGCCTTCGGGCTTGATGCCGTCGATGGCATCAATCTGGAGTTGCCCTCCGTAAGTGGGCTCAGGAATAACACCCGACTTTTTCAGCTGTCGCTGATGCGCTTCGGTGGTTGCAGGAACACTCAGTCGAACGATGGTTGATTGATCAGTCAATTCTCCATCTATGGGTGCATGCCCTCTGCGGTCGTGCATATGACACTGGCTGCAGGAGTCGGTGTGGAATAACGGGCCAAGACCATCCTCGGCCTGATCATCCCCGGACTGCGGTTGCCAGGCCATGCGAAAGAACGCATTACCTTTGTGAAAATCCAGCTGGTCATATACCGGCATATTGGCTGACGGCTTGGCAATCGTATTAAAGCCGGAAACCCATACCGAGGCGCTGCCGCCTGGCATATTTTCCCCCGGCTCAAACTGCTCATAGCCAGGTCGCTGGGCAGTTCCAGTGGAATCACAGCCTGACAGTAAAAATGTCAGGATCAGTATGGCCTTTCTCATGGTTAACCCCAGCAAGCAAGTCTCCATAAAACGCGTCGGCAGAGTTGTCGAATCAATGAGAAAAATTGTGAACAAGCAGAGCACTTACAGTTGCCTGGCAACACTTCTGGCTGACGAAAAGCGAGTGGTCGATGGAGCCCTGGCCCAACATAAACGACAACAGACTCCGCTGTCATCCGGTGAGTAGACCTGCTCAGTCACCTGAGCAGGCCCCTCCTCAGAACCGGACTTGCGGAACTA